>CAYUFT010000078.1:0-9986 GCA_964444115.1 uncultured Methanobacteriaceae archaeon | reverse complement strand
GGAAGGCTTTACTGGATTTGTATTCATACCAGCTGCAAAACACCGAACAATTAGCTAAAGTGTTTGCTAGAGTTCTTAAGGAAGAAATAAAAACGCCGCAGCAAGTTAATCCTGAAGAAATTCAAGAATATGATTTATTGGGCTTTGGCTCAGGGATTTACAGTGCAAAACACGACGAATCTCTGCTTAAACTTGCCGATGAGCTACCAGAAATAAATAATAAGAAAGCATTCCTTTTTTCAACTGCAGGAATTACTGGAGAATCCAAAAAAACCAAAGATCACCGTGCTCTTAGGGAAAAACTCGAAGCTAAAGGATACTCCATTGTTGATGAATTCCAATGTAAAGGTTTTAACACCAATAGTTTTCTCAGGTTCTTTGGGGGAATGAATAAAGGCAGGCCTAATGCTAGCGATCTTATAAATGCAGAAGACTTTGCGGTGAAGATAAAACAAAACAAGAATATGGATAAATAAGATTTTAATAATCAGAAAAAATAGTCGATATATCACTATATAAAGCGACCTATCAGAAAACACAATTCCGGATAATTAATCTTATTTCTATTAAATAAATTTTTATAATAGTTATTTTTAAAAAATTTGCTTAAAAAATACTTAAAATTATTTTTAAGAATTAAAAAAAAAGAATTAGTAGTTATTAAATGGTAGGAAATATTTTTAAAGCTACTTTTTTAGGTCAATTTATGGCTGTATTAATTCAATTTCCACCCCATCAGGACCCTCTAAAAGGGCACTTTAGGAATTTCAGGTGGGCAAAAGGGGCCGCGAGTTAATTCCCACATTTAACTTTTAATTTATCGAGTTAATGGTCTAGATCTGCAGATAAAAAAACAAGAGTAGTTTTAAAAAAATACTATTCCATTTCTAAAATTTGCATTCTTTCTTCTGAAACATTTTGTATTTTGATCCCAATACATTTATTCTATCCCAATTTACTCAGTTCGTAAGATTGATTTTTGCAGCGCCACCTAAGTGGTTCATTATAATCATCTGGATAAGAATTTACAGGATCGATGTGGAAAAGATCAGCCCCAGTTATTTTCTGAATCATCTTAGCCACTACTTCAGTGTTAAAGACTGCTAAATCCACAATCGGCCATTAAAATAGTTATGCCTGCACGTGAAAAATAGGCTATCAAAGATTTTTCTTCTTTTAAATTCATATTTCTCGCCCCACATTATTTTGCTTAATCTTTTAGGAGTTCTAAATAATATCTGCCTTGGAAACTGTTATTGTGAATGTTATTGGATTATTCTCGAATAAAATTAGTGTGGATAGTTTCTTCCTTCTCAGGGAGCCGTATCCCTGGCCTTCGATCCTGCCCCCTGGCACTTTAAAAACCATATATATTTTCTGGCAAGCACGCGCATGGTCTGTAATCCTTCCAAGTCTTTTTAATAAATTTAGTTATTCAATATTATATCTAACATCATATTATAATTATTATTTAAATTTATATTACTTCATTAATTGCCGTTCCAGCCATTTTACTGGGTTCCATTAGCATATTTTCAATGAAATATGTACAAACCAACTGTCGCGTGCTGCTCCATGCCAGTTTTTTACATCAGAGGCGATCTTTACCATCCTATGATGAAGTTCATGTGCCGCCTTTTTCCTCAGGATATTAGCCGATTTCACCATTCACTAACAGAATCTGGCCCAAGGTGCTTATGTCATTTGATGGCCCTGGTTCAAAGGTTACTATTAACTATAGGACATTGAATTCATTAACACTGAGCAGCAGCATATTAAGCCAAGCCTTACCTGAAAAATAGTTACTGAACTTTTCCGGAAGTTTTTCTCCTTTGGGGAAGATACAATTTCACTAAATCATTTAGTTGATATGGCTTCCACCACATCCTCCATAAATATTAAGGTGCCCTCCTCAATTTCTTGGGTTAAACTATCTAAATCAGCAAAATCTGGATTTTCCACTAAAACATTTTCAACAATTGAATCTCTTCCTTTTATAGATGAGGGAATGTAGTACTCTTCCAGTTTCTTTTCAGTAAATAGTTCCCAGTACTCTTTCTGAACATTTTTATTAGATCCTGCCAACCATACTTCAAATTTAAAAGTATCATAAATAAAAACCACAGCTATTTTCAATTTAAGGGTTTTTAATGAGTCGGGAGTGAATGAAAAATAAGTCATATCCATATACCCCTGATAAATCCCCGATACAGAATATTCAGGATATTTATTTTTTAAATAATTTCTTAAATCCATGATATAACTCATTAATTCCCTATATGCTCCCTGTACGTGGCCTTTTTCTAACTGTTTTCTATATTCAAACATTTGTTCCCTTAATGATTCCATACTAAATCTCCCCATATTCAGAAATTATAATCAGGCGAATTCGTTAAAAATATTATTAAACTAATTTAAATATAATACTAGTGAAAAATATGCCCACCAGAAAAAAATTCGAAACCATAGATGAATATAATGCAGAATTTCCCGAAGATATACAGAATATTTTAGAAAATATGCGAAAAGTCATCCAAAAAGCGGCACCTGAAGCAGAAGAGGTCATAAGTTATGGCATGCCCACCTTCAAGCTCCATGGCAATCTGGTGCATTTTGCGGCCTACAAAAACCATATAGGATTTTATCCAGCACCATCCGGGATTGAAGCATTTAAAAAAGAGATCTCCGAATATAAAAATTCTAAAGGTGCCGTGCAGTTTCCTCTGGATGAACCAATCCCTTATGATTTGGTGGAGAAGATTGTTGTTTTTAGAGTAAAGGAGAATTTACAAAAATGAAATTAATAATCGATAATAACACAAGAGAGGTTTGAATCTATGAAAATTAAATACACTACCTTGATTGTTAAGGATATGGATGAGTCAATTAAGTTCTATACCGAGGTTATGGGATTTGAAATAGATAGCCAATACGATCTCGGGCCAGCCGGAAACATCACTCTATTGAAAGGTGAAGGCGAAACCATGGTGGAAATCATTAAAAATCCAATAGATGAACCAGGGCTATTTTCCATAGGAATGGACGTGGAAGACCTGAACACCACCATTAAAGAACTCAAATCTAAGGGTGCCAAAATAACCATGGAGCCTATGGAAATAACAGTAGGGACCTTGGCCTTCTTAGAAGATCCAAATGGAGTTCGAATAGCACTAATTGAGCACCATTAATCCTTATTTTTAAAATAGTGTACTTACCATTTCTTTTCTTATGTAAAACAAACTCTTTTTATTTATTAATCAATTAGTCAATTTAAACCTTTTTTTCTCGGCCAAATCTTTAAATTAGTCAATTTAATATTTTTAAAGTTATAATGAAAAATAATCATTTTTATTTAAAATTTAGAGATTAAATTGCATCTTCCAGACCCACATTCAAGAAGTATTAATGGATAGAATTATAAATATATTAATAATTTATTGCTCTAAAAAGAGGTAAAAAATGCAAATTAGACCATATCTTAGCTTTCATGGAGAATGTCAAGAAGCAATCGAACTTTATACAAAAGCATTTAATATAGAAAAATCTGAGATTATGCGGTTTAGAGATATGCCCGAAAGTCCAGAAAATCCCATGCCCATATCTGATGAGCAAAAGGACTGGATTTTACAGGCCACATTACCATTTGGAGATAATTTTATTAGATTATCAGACAGTCCAGTCAAAGTAAATGATGCTCTTACCGATAGAATAGCCGTTGTTGTGGAAAGCACTGTGGAAGTAGTAAAACAGGCCTTTGAGGTCTTACAAGAAGAAGGAATGGTAATTATGCCTTTACAGCAAACATTTTTCAGCCCGTCCTATGGGATTCTCCGCGACAAATTCGGTGTAATGTGGAATTTAGCTGCCATGGAAGAAGAAGAATAGAAACATTAAAAAATCGATCATATAATAAAAAAGGACCGAAACATTCACCAAGAACAGTCTGGCCTTTTATTAGTGTTAATTAAATAAAATCCAGATTAATTAGTTTTTAATTTTGAATAAAATAATTTAAAAAAATAGCAAATATTTTTGATATCACTTTATAGAGCGACCTATCAAATTTTGGGAATTCAACAAATCATCCAGCTTTTGGCTAACATGCTGATAAATATCCTTAGTTACCCCAACTTTGCTAATAAAATCATTGGAATATCTAATATCTCCTCTTTTAGGATTATCCTGGCGCATAACATACATACAGATGGCCGTTACTATCATTAATGGATCTGTTTTTCTGCCCTTTCCCCCACGATAGAGTTTCCTGAAATCCACTTTAGATATTATCTCCCGGGCCCGGTCTTTCTGACCTCCACCTACTGGTAGCAAGACTTCATCTCCTTCCTCTCTTTTAGTCAGGACTAAGGTAGGGCTGTGTCCAGTCATCATGAAATTACTGGCTACTATACTGAGCATGGCCAATTTTTCCTGCAGACGGAAATCCTCATCAGAAGTTTTCATACTGTGAGGCTTGTATTTCTCGTATTTACGTATTTTGTTGGCCATTACCTCGACTTTTACGTTATCATCGAAGAATATGTGTTTTCGTTTTTGCATTTATGGGCCTTCAGTGTTCTGTGTTTAGTTCCTTATGGTGGAGGTGGTTTATAATGGTTTTTGGTGAGTTCAGAATTAATAAAAAATGAATAGTTAAGAGATTATAATCAGATTATACACTATTATATTTACGTTTCTTATGATATTTAATATAAATATGAAATTAATGAGGAAAATTTAGTGCTAGTGGATTAATATGACTAAACAAGGAAGAACAGTTTTTATAGGGGCTGAAGATGAAGAAAATTTGGCCATTCGATATTTAGGTGCCGTTTTAGTTGAAAATCAACATCTGGTTAAAATTGTTCCCTGTTCCAGTTATGAGGATATTCCTAATGCCATAAAAGAAACAAAGTCATTTAGGCCCCATATAATAGGGATTTCCATGAATTTTCAGTCCCTTGCATTAATGTTTTTGGAATTGATTCAAAGATTGAAAAAAGAGCTGCCAGATGTTCATATAACTGTAGGTGGACATTTCCCTACTTTTGAATACTTTAAATTACTGGATAGTTATCCCATTGATTCGGTGATTCGTTTTGAAGGCGAAAAAAGCATTGCTCTGTTAATGGACGCCGTGCTTAATGAAAAAGAATTTTCTGATATTCCCAATCTAGTTTTCCGTGATTTATCTAATGATACTATACTAAAAAACCTCTCAGATACACATTTCCCGGATTTAAATAAAATACCATTTCCTTTGAGAAATAAAAAAGCTCATGTGAGGTTAGGGGAAAACTTTGCCACCCTAGTGACCAGCCGAGGATGTTTTTATTCCCACTGCATCTACTGCTGCATTGGAGCGTTTCACCAAGGGAAATTGGGCGAGAAGTACGCCCTTAGGAATCCAATCAATGTAGCCAGCGAAATGGGAGAACTTTATCACCATAAACAGGCCCGATTATTCCAGTTCCATGACGATAGTTTCCTGTTAAATTCTTCTGATGCAAGTTTATGTCGTTTAAAAGAATTGAAAATCCAGCTGGAGAAAAAAGAGATAGATCTGGATAAAATTGGGATTTTAGTAAAAATTCGTCCCGAAGAGTTGAATACAGATATACTTGATGTTTTAGAAGATTTAGGAACTATTGGAATATTTTTAGGAGTGGAAAATGCCAGCGAAAGTGGATTAAAAGCACTGGGGCGAGGTTCCAGTCGGGAAGATATAGGTCATTCTTTAGAAGTTTTAAAAGATTACAACATTGGAGTAACCTTCAATCTATTAATGTTCCATCCCCAGGCCACCTTAGAGGAGATAAATGAAAACATTTTCTTCATGAAAAAAAATAATGGCTACGCTTATGATTTTGGGAGGGCGGAAATAGTATCCGGTTCTCCTTTAGAAAGATTAGTAAAGCGTAAAAAGCTTATCCAAGGTAACTGGCCCCATTGGAATTACAAAATAGAAGATGATGGAGTGGAGAAAATGTTTAGACTTAATTTAATTACTTTCCACCATGAAGATTCTGCATATTCAGATTTGACTCACCAGATGATTGCTCTTTCCTACCGTTCCCATCTTATTCAACGTTTATATCCTGGAAAAGACTCATCCAAGATAAAAATATCCGTTTTAGATTTAATAAAAAGTTTTAATGAATTTAATCTGGAAAAACTACTGGACATTTACCACTTAACTGCAGAAGACCCGGGGTCAGAAGGTTTAGATGAGATTAACTCTCAACTACAGGATAATTATCCTCATTTTATAAAAGAAAGCCAATTAATTACTAATAGAATGAACAAACTCCAGATACTGGAAAAGCGGTTCAAAGAGCAGGGCCTGGATGATTATCTGCAAAATTCTGGTTTTTGGAAAAAGATATTTAGGATTTAATATTCAACCATTTTTGGAAACTCAACCCCTATCAAAATAATAAAAAAAATTTAAATAATGTCTAAAAACTGGCCTAATAAAAATAATAAAATAATAAAAAAAATTTAAATAATGTCTAAAACATAATAAAAAGCAATGTTGCAGCTTAATAAAATTCTGGAACCTAATAAATTTAAAATTATTTTATCCACTCTATTTTTTATACCAATTCTGGCCCTATTGATACTTATTTCAGCTATTTTTTTGAATTATCTGGATTTTGGTTTTTATGATCCATTTAATCTTAGTAATTTGCCTTTACTGGTCTTGGTAAGTATTTTCTTGGCTTACTTTTCAGCCAGTTTCATGGAGCATTACGTGGACAGTAAAAATGCAAAATTGAGCATTGCCATTACTTCAGGCCTAGTGAGCTTGCTTATCATGTATATTTTTTATAAAATGATAAGTGAACCCATAGTATGCGATCCTATTCACCAGCCATCTCAGGGCACCAGTTACCATTCTCAGATTTTGAATGATATTAAGGTGGATCAAAAAACTGTGGAAGAATCCTTAAAACAGTGCCTGAGTAAGCTCGGTAAATAAATACCATTATGTGAAAATATTTTTTTTAAAAACTTCTAAATTAAAGATAATAAATTAAAAGAGGATGGAAAAATGATTAAAGAAGAAATTATAGCAAAAATAGAAGAATGTAAATGTTTTGAAGAAGTTGAATACCCAGAAGAAAATCTGGATGGAAAAACATTTAATGTTGATAACGAACCAGTGACCTTGATAATTAATAAAGTTAGTATTGGACCTGTGGTTTCCATTGATACCGTTGGTAAAGCTATCCACGTTTGGATTAACCCCTATTTTGTAGGATTTGAGTTTAATGAACCTGTGCTTACCGTAGCCATTAGTTATGAGGAAGTGGATGAATTTGAGATTATTGATTGATTAAAGCTGATTTTTTCTATTTTTTATAATTTTTCTTTGAATATTTTAAAATTTTAATTTTAACCAAAATCTTTATAAGTTATGATGACCACAGTTTATGCAACTGACCAATGAGTCATAAATAAGATTGATGGGTCATAAGCATTATAGGTGAAATCATGTCACTTGCGAAATGGAAAGAAAGAGAAAGAGAACAGCGTCAAAGTGATATAATAGATGCTGCTAGGAAATTAATTAAAGATAAGGACTTTGATGAAATTTCAATGAATGAAATAGCCAGAGAAGTCGGCCTTGGTAAAAGTACGCTTTATCTTTATTTTAAAAATAAGGAATCATTGTATTTTGCCATAGTCTTACGTGGTATTCGTATTTGGGCTAAAATGATTAAAGAAGAGGTTAAAAAAGTAAATAGTGGTTTTGAAAAGTTTGTATTATATGGAAAAGCAAATAGAGAATTTTCTAATCAATATCCAGATTATTTCAGGCTCCTATATTCCCCCACCTCAATTAAAAAGCAATTTGATATGGATAAAATGAACAGTAGTGAAGAATTCCAGGAAGTGCAGGAATTATTCAAAGAAATAATGTTCATAGGAATAGATTCCATACAAAAAGGAATAGATGAGGGTGAAATTAGGCCAGATGTGGATCCGGCCGAAGCTATGATTCTTCTATCCATAATCTTCAATGGTATGGTGAATATGGGCGACTGGAGTAAAGATATACTGGAAAATAAGGGAATTGATGGAGAGAAATTTAACAACGATGTAGGGGATTTATTTCTCCATATGTTGAGGAAATAGGAATATAATGAAATATGCTAATCATAATTCAGGTAATTAGTGATTAACTAAATAAAAATTGTTTATTGTGGTAAAGAGGTATTAATATGGATTATAATGAATTAGGTGAGAATTTAAATGAGCTTTTAAAATTAGAAAATGAACCAGTAGCCATAGGATGGTCTGTGAAAGAGCCCAAAAATGTGGAAAAGGAAGAAGGCAAGTCACGATTCTGCGCAAAACTTAAAAAAGCCATGCAGGGCGAAATATTCTATTCCACACTGGAAGAGGAAGAATGTATGGGTGGTGCTAGATATTCTGGACTTAAAAATATGGCCGAATACCCGGCCAATGTGCAAAGTGGTGCTTTTATGGTTCCCCGAGGATTATATAAAAACATTTCTGCAGTACAGCGCTCCAGACGAAATGAAACCTACATAGAGCCAGGAATTTTTAGTTCAGTGATTTTCACTCCTTTGAAAAGTGCTGAATTTGAAGTAGATGTGATATTTATACTCTGTAATGCTAAGCAAGGCATGGAAATACTTCACGCCAATGCCTATGATTCTGGAGAACACGGACTAGGCGCTGATGCAGCCCCCATATGCAGTTCCATGGCTGCCACCCCATATATGGCTGGAAAAGTCACTTATGGGTTCGGTGATGTGGGTGCCAGGCAGAGCATGGGCATTTCTCCAGAAGAAATCATGGTTAGTATTCCTGCCAGCGATTTATCCCGTATAGTCTCGAATTTAGAAGAAATGCGGACTAAAATCTTATTTAAGGAAGAATAATCTCTTCAACAAATAAATTTGTTTTTATTTTTTAAAAAAGTGTAATTAAAAGAACTAAGCTCACAGCTAATCGCCAGACTATTGAGAATATATCTGTAAAATAGGCCACCCGTGATAACAATGAATTATGAAACCCCCTATAACCTTGCTAAAGATAAAATAATTATGGTCATGGCAGGACTAATGGTTGGTCTTTTGGTAGCTGCCTTTGATTACTCCATCATGGCCACCGCTATGCCCCGGGTCATTAGCAGTCTGCAGGGCATGGAATACTATGTATGGCCCTTTAGCACTTACATGTTAACCTCCACCATTGCTATAATCATTTTTGGTAAATTATCAGATATTTACGGTAGAAAGCATATTTTAATTGCGGGAATCATCACCTTTGTTATAAGTTCCATTCTGTGTGGTTTTTCCACCAATATCTTTGAATTGATATTATTTAGAGGAATTCAAGGAATTGGGGGCGGAATTTTAATATCTCTCCCCTTTATCATAGTAGGAGAAATTTTCAGTGCCCGAGAAAGGGCCAAGTACATGGGAATAATGGCCACTGTATTTGCCCTGGCCGATGTTTTAGGACCCGTTCTGGGCGGCGTAATTACCGATAATTTTGGCTGGAGAGGAGTATTTTTTGTAAATGTTCCCATTGGAATCATTGCCGTGGCCCTGATTCTTTATTCACTTCCCAATTTCAAATTACTGAATATTAAAAAAGTAATTGATTATGGAGGGATCATTACCTCTACCTTAGCTTTAAGTTCCATGTTCCTGGCCTTGACCTTTGCTGGAGATCTAAATACCTATCCCTTATGGAAAATAGCTGGACTCCTTTTGTTTTCAGCGGCCATGTTTGTATTGTTTATATGGGCTGAGAAAAAAGCGGTGGAGCCAATCTTACCACTTAGGTTATTCAAAAACTCTATATTCAGTGTTTCCTCACTAGAAAGTTTATTATCTGCGGCATTGATGTTCAGTGGAGTAATTTACGTTCCATTATTTGCCCAGGGTGTTTTGGGTATGAGTGCTACAGATTCCGGGCTTTTAATGATTCCCATGCTTTTTAGTCTT
>CAYUFT010000077.1:0-10451 GCA_964444115.1 uncultured Methanobacteriaceae archaeon | reverse complement strand
CATTGATCCCATGGCCTGTAGGGGATGTGGGGCCTGTGCAGGGGTCTGTCCAGAAGATGCCATTGAAATTAAAGGATTAAATGACCAGGAACTTTATGCTCAAATTGAAGGTCTGCTGGCAGATAAAAAAGAGGGTGAAATTAGAATTCTAACCTTCCTGGATAATGTAGGCTATACTGCTGCTGATACCATTGGAAAT
This sequence comes from uncultured Methanobacteriaceae archaeon, assembly GCA_964444115.1. Lineage (GTDB taxonomy): Archaea > Methanobacteriota > Methanobacteria > Methanobacteriales > Methanobacteriaceae > UBA349. The sequence goes on along the minus strand of CAYUFT010000077.1, from coordinate 10,252 downwards.
AATCGGCTAAGTTATCCGGAGGCCATCCGTATTATCAAAATACCTTCCATAAATAGAATAATGCCGGAACACTTAATGTTTGCCTATGAACATGGGGCTGATGGTATATTAATGGCTGAATATCCAGATGAATGTATGTTAGAGGCCCACAAGGCCAAAATAAAAGAATTATCTGAATTTGTGGCTAATGAAGGGATTCCTGCTGATAGATTAAGATTCTATAAGGCCTATGCTCCTCACTACCGTGGACTGGCCAAGCAGTTTGAGGATTTTTATGAGGATATTCTCAAAAATAAATAATTTTTTTAATTTAAATTTTTTTTAAATATTTCAAATTAATTTACTAATTTTTGTAATATAATTTTAAAAATTCTACTTTTAAATAAAATAAATACTTATTCTCCATCCATTTAGCTATAACTCATTACAAAATATTTTATTTTATTTTTTAATAGCAAAATACTAATTAAACATTTAATATAAAGTAATAAAGTGGAAATATGGCTAATTATAAAATTCTTTTGGTAGAAGATGATGCAATAGAAGCCATGGATATTAAGCGTAAATTGGAATCTTTTGGTTATGAAGTTCCATATATCGCTTCTCGTGGTGAAGAAGCTGTAGAAAAAGCTTTAAAAATTTTACCAGATCTTATTTTAATGGATATAACTCTTAAAGGAAAAATTGATGGTATTCAAGTAGCTTCTAATATTAAAGACATTAAAATACCTTTAATTTACTTAACTGCTCATTTTGATGAAGCTACTGTTCAAAGGGCTAAAATCACAGAACCATATGGGTATATAATAAAACCTTTTGATCCTCTAGAATTGAAATATGCGATTGAAATTGCATTGTACAAAAAATCGGAAGATAAACTTCGAGAGAATGAAGAAAAACTCCGTATAAAAGCTGAAAATGAGCTTAAGATTGCGAACTTGTATAATCGTAGTTTGATTGAGGCTAGTTTGGATCCTTTAGTTACTATTGGTCCTGATGGAAAAATCATGGATGTGAATAAAGCCACAGAGAAGGTTACTGGTTATTTAAGAAATGAACTTATTGGTACTGATTTTTCGGATTATTTCACAGAACCTGATAAAGCTCGAGAGGGTTATGCTAAGGTTTTTAAGGAAAGTATGGTTCGTGACTATCCTTTGAAAATTCAACATAAAAATGGAGATGTTACTTCCGTTTTATATAATGCTTCGGTTTATCGTGATGATTCTGGTGATGTGGTGGGTGTTTTTGCAGCAGCACGGGATATAACTGAACTTAAAGAGTCTGAAAAGAAAATTAAAGAATCTGAAGAAAGGATGCGCCTTATCTTTGAAGCAACTCAAATTGGAATATGGGATTGGGATGTGAAAAATGATCATTGGTATGCATCACCGGTTTACTATTCTATGTTAGGATATGAACCCCGCCAGGGCCATGGAGATCGTATGGAATGGTTGAAAAGAGTTCATCCTGATAATCAGGCAGATGTTAAAGAAAAAATTGAGAATGTTCTTATCCAGAATTTCGATTCATATGAATATGAAGCGCGAATACTCCATGCCGATGGTAAATATAGATGGGTTAGTGTGCTTGGATTCGGGATTGATCGTGATGAGAAAGGAAAGGCAACCCGTATTTTGGGTATCCGGATGGACATTACCGACCGTAAAAAAGCTGATGAAGCTTTAAGATTATCTAATATTTATAATCGTAGTTTGATTGAGGCTAGTTTAGATCCATTGGTTACTATTGGTCCTGATGGTGGGGTCACTGATGTTAATATAGCTACGGAGAAGGTTACTGGATATTCTAGAGCTGAACTTATAGGTTCTGATTTTTCTGATTATTTTACTGAGCCTGAGAAAGCTCGTGAAGGCTATCAACTGGTTTTTAAGGATGGTTCTGTATGTGATTATCCTTTGAAAATTCAACACAAAAATGGAGAAATTACTCCTGTTTTATATAATGCTTCGGTTTATCGTGATGAGTTTGGTGATGTGGTGGGTGTGTTTGCAGCCGCCCGTGATGTTACAAAACTTAATCAAACTAAAAATAATTTAAAAAAAATCATTAAAGAAAAAAATGTTCTTATAAGTGAAGTACATCACCGTGTTAAAAATAACATGCAAATCATTTCGAGTCTCTTGAATCTTCAAACCCATTATGTGACTGATGATAATACTATCACCGTTTTAAAAGAGAGCCAGGATCGTGTTAAGGCCATGGCTATCCTTTATGAAAAATTATATTTATCTGATGATTTAACAGAGATTAATTTTGATGAATATATTCACCGTATGGTTAAAGGTCTTTTTTATACACATAATATTAAAGAAGATCAAGTAAGCCTTACCATTGAAATTGAGAATATATTCTTAAATATTGAAACATCAATACCTTGTGGTCTAATAGTAAGTGAACTTGTTTCTAATAGCCTTAAACATGCGTTTCCTAATAATGGAAAAGGAAAAATCACGGTCTCACTCCAGGCTTTTGGCGATAAATTTGAGTTAATTGTCAGTGATAATGGTATAGGTTTTCCTGAAAATTTAGATTTCAGAAATACCAAATCACTGGGCCTTCAACTAGTTAATAGTTTAGTTAATCAAATTGACGGTGAAATTTCACTTGATGAAAGTCGCGGAACTCGGTTTAAAATTATATTCAATGAATTAAAATACAAAAAAAGAATTTAAAAATAATATAAAGGGGCTATTTAATGGCTAAAAAAGTAACTGATTTTGAGAAAATGGAAAAGAGCATTAAAGATTCAAGTGCAATTCTTAATTCAATTATGGAAGGGCCTGAAAATATCATTGCTTTTTCCCTTGATTGTGACTATAATTATATTTTCTTTAATCAGGCCCATAAAACGACCATGAAAAATATTTGGGGGGTAGAAATTGAATTTGGTCGAAGTATGCTGGAATATATTTCTTATCCAGAAGATAGGGAGGCCGCTAAATTTAACTTTGATCGGGCTCTAGCTGGTGAAAATTTTATTTTAATTGAAGAATATGGTGCAGAAGAACTCAGTCGAAATTATTGGGAAAATATATATAATCCAATAAAGACGGCTAATGGAATTATAGGTGTCACAGTATTTTGTATTGATATAACTGAGCGAAAAAGAGCGGAAAATTTACTCAAGGATAGTGAAAAGAAGTTAAGCATAATCTTCCAAAACGCTAATGATATGATCTCTCTTAATTTGATGAATGAAGATGGCTTTCCTGGGAAATTTATTGAAGTTAATAATGTGGCCAGTGAAAGATTAGGTTATACTAGGGAAGAGTTACTTAATATGGGTCCTATAGATATTGTTGCCCCTGAAAAAAGAGCTGAAATGCCTAAAAATGCAGCAATACTCCTTGAAAATCGCCATAACACCTTTGAAATACTACATCAAACTAAAATGGGTGAAAAAATACCTGTTGAAGTGAATAATCATTTAATTCAATATAAAGAAAGTGAAGCCTGTCTTGCAATCTCTCGTGATATAACTGATCGTAAAAAATCCGAAGAAGCCCTGAGAGAAAGTGAAGAAAAATATAGGGCTATATTTGAAAATGTACAGGACATGTTTTATCAAACAGACATTGATGGTAAAATTATTGAAATAAGTCCTTCTGTCAAAAGATACTCAAAATTCAGTCGGGAAGAGCTAATTGGTAAATCTGTGGATTTGTTATATAATAATCCTGAAGATAGAAAAAAGCTATTAAAAGCCATACAGAACGAGACTGAAGTTAATGACTATGAGCTCCTATTAAAAGACAAAAATAACCGGCTGATTTATACCTCTGTCAATGCACATTTCCTTTTTGACTCACATAACCGACCAATTGGAGTTGAAGGCTCTTTAAGAAATATAAATGAGCGTAAAAAGGCTGAAGAAGATCTTAAAATTAGTCAAATCCATCTGGCAGATGCAATGGAACTGTCTCATTTAGCTAACTGGGAACTTGATCTACCAAAGGGAATGTTTACCTTCAATGACAAATTCTATTCTATTTTAGGCACAACTGCTGAGGATGAAGGCGGTTATTCTATGTCCATAGCAGATTATATTAAGAATTATGTTCATCCAGATGATGCTTCATTTATTGCCGATGGAATAAAAAAATCCATTGAGGCCCGTGAAACTGCTTTTGGCACGGAATTTGAACACAGGATTATTCGCAGGGATGGTAAGACTAGATATATGGCAATTCATATCAGAATTACTCCTGCAACTGAAAACCACCCTTTCCAGGTTTATGGGTCTGTTCAAGATATCACTGAGCATAAAATTACTGAAAAAGAGCTTAAAGAGTCTATACAAGAAAAAGAAATGCTTCTAAAAGAGATACATCATCGGGTTAAAAATAATTTAATGGTTATTTCAAGTTTACTGAATATTCAGTCCCGATATATTAAGGATAAAGCTGCTCTTGATGTGTTTAGAGAAAGCCAGAACCGGGCTAAATCTATGGCTTTAATCCATGAGAAGTTATATCGTTCTGCTGATCTTAAAAATATTGATTTTGGAGAGTATATCCGTACTTTTGCTATAGATCTTTATCATTCCATTGTTTCAAATCCGAGTTTGATTAAACTTAATTTAAATGTTGAGCCGGCCATGATTGATATTAACACTGCGATTCCACTGGGCCTTATTGTTAATGAATTAATTACCAATTCTTTGAAACATGGATTTCCGGAAGGCAAAAAAGGAGAAATCAACATAGATTTCAGACATCAAAATGGTAATTTTGTATTGAGTGTTGCAGATAATGGCGTAGGATTTCCAAAGGATTTAGATTTTAGAAAAACGGATTCACTTGGCCTACAACTTGTTAATAGTTTGACTGATCAGATTGATGGCACGGTGGAACTTGATACAACAGAGGGTACTGAATTTAGAGTGACTTTCAAAGAAATAGAATTCAATAAGTAATATTTATTAATAATATTACATTTTAATAATTTTTAAAAGTCAATTAATTATATTTAATTATCTTTCGAAAAAAAAAGAAAATTATATTTTATTTGTTAATAAATAAGTTATTCTGGTGGAAAAACCTCAAAGAACAATTCTTTAAATTCCGATAATAATTCTTTAGGGAATTTCAGGCCCACCAGTATGATTAGAATTCCTGTTCCAAGAGTATTATCCTCATTGTTAGGGTCTTCCATTAATTCTTCATCGAAAACTAAATTTACATTTGATTTTTCCTGCAAGAAATCCCAGAGTGTTTCTTTTTTGCTGTCGGCTCCCTTTGATTCAATATTATGGCGGAGAGTTAATTGAAGAAATTGTTCCCAATCACCATACTCGCAAAACTCTATCCATACCATTCCTTTATAATCGATGCAGGAATTGCAGGTCTCAATTTCCCAGTGAAAGAAGTTCTTTATTATGTCTTCCATTCCTTCATCCACACAAATAAAGAAGTCTTCATCAATTTTAACATCTACTTGTTTATGACCCATAAAATTCCTCCTGAGTAAGATTCAATAAATTTGATATTATTAATTGTTAATTTGTTTTTAATGATATATGTTAATTTTAAAATTAAATGAATTTATTCAAGTTTTCATTTTTAATTCCAAATCTTTTCTAAGTTTTTATTCACCTATCCAGATATTATTATAATTTAATTAGAATCTATATTATTCGAAGACTAAAACTCAATAAATCCTTGATTTTAGGGATTAATGGAAATAATAATCTAAAATTTAAAATAAATATTTCCTAAATGGATTATAGATTTTCCAGATGATTTTGAAGTTTTGATATTTTTTCAGGTAAACCAGAAACGGTTAATATATCTCCTTTTTTCAAAACTTGATTTTCAGTAGGATAATTGATTATTTCCTGGTTTCTTATAATGCTTAGAATTTTAACCCCAAATTTTTTCTCTGTTTCTGATTTCAAGGTTTTTTCTGGTAGTGATGATTTTGTACTGATTTTTATCATAATCACTTCTGTGGGAACACAATCCTGTATATCGCAATCAACTTTCTTATCTGGGATAACTCTTTGAAATAGGCCGTAGTTTTCTTCCCGCAGCCGGGTTATAAATTTATTAATTTCCTCATGGGGCACCTGATATTCATCCAAAACACGGCTGAAAATTTCCACCGATGTTTCAAACTCCTCAGGAATAACCTCATCAGCTCCTAAACTTTTTAGAATTTTAATTTCATCTATGTATCGGGTTCTGATAATTATGTATAGCTCAGGATTTATTCTTTTACCCAATTCCGTTATTTTACGCGTATTAAGCGGATCCGAAATAGCTATTACCATTATTCTAGCTTTTTGAATCTCTGCTTTTTTTAAAACATATTCCTGAGTAGCATCACCATAAACAAAATGCTCTTCTTCTTTATCTGTAACCATTTCCGGGTTTATTTCTATAACTACATAAGGAATGGCCGAGTTAAGAGCTGCCAGGGAAACATTCTTTCCATTAACTCCATAGCCAATAATTATTAAATGATCTTCCAGTTTAAATTCAGTTTTTAAAGGTACTATTTGGGGATCTAATTGGTTGACCAGGGGAAGTTTATGCAATAATTCCGATGTTCGATGTGATATGGCCATTAAAAATGGAGTTAAGGTCATGGTAAGTAAAGAAACACTTAAAAATAATTGGAATATGGTTAAAGTGATTAATCCATATTGAATTCCAACTTTGGATAAAATAAAGGAAAATTCTCCAACCTGACTAAGTATTAAACCTACAATCACCATTATGCGCAGTGGAAAACCCAAAAATCGGGTGGCCAATCCAGCGGTAACTGATTTAATAACTAAAACACCTAACGTAAGAAGTAAAATAAGTGCAATATTTTGGAAAAAGAAGTTTATATTGAGTAACATGCCTATGGATACGAAAAAAAAGCTCATAAAAATATCGTGAAATGAAATCACATTACCCAGTGCTTGATGAGCATATTTGGTGTTGGATATTATCAAACCTGCTAGAAAAGCTCCTAATGCTGGTGAAAGACCTAATAAAGTAGTCAACCAGGTTATTCCAAAACAAATAAGGATGGTGGTTAATAAAAAAAGTTCCCGATTTTTTAGCCGAGCTACGTGATATAATAGGGATGGAACCAACCACTTAGCAGAAATAATGGTGAAAATTAATATTCCTGCACCTTCTAACAGTAAAATCAGTAATGATTGACTGGAAACACTGTTGCCTGCAATTATAGGGGTCAATAAAATAATGGGAACTACGGCTACGTCTTGAAAAATAAGAATTCCTAATGAAGTTCGGCCATGAGGAGTATCAATTTCGTTTCTATCCTGTAGAAGTCTTAAAACAATGGCTGTGCTGCTGAATGATATTAAAAATCCAATAAAAATAGATGTATTAACTCCTAAACCCAGACTCCAGGAAATTAAAAAAACAATTACAAATGTAAAAAGTAGTTGCAGAGATCCTCCAATTAAAGCTTGTCGCTTTATCTGGGAAAATTTCTCCAATGAAAATTCTAAGGCAATGGTAAACAGTAAAAAGATAATGCCTATCTCTGCTAGAATTTCTACCTGTTGCACTTCACTAATTAGACTTAAACCATGAGGCCCCGCCACAATACCAGTTAAAAAAAATCCTAAAATAGCAGGGATCTTTATTTTATGAAATAATAGGAGTACCATTACGGATAAGGCAAATATTATAACAATATCTTTTAAAATTATAAGTTCCATATAATCCCTATATTCTTTTTTTCAGATATTAACAAAGATTTGAACTCTATTTTTATTTAATTATTAACTATATATTTTCAGAATAATTCTTTATATACCAATCAATCAGTTCCCCCGCTATGCTGATTCGAGATGGCATTTCTGGAAGATCATTTACTTCAAACCATTTAGCATGAGCAATTTCCGCACCATCCACTTCTATTTCACCACTTTCATAGTCAGCAGTAAAACCAATCATCAAAGAATGGGGGAAAGGCCAGGGTTGACTACTAAAATATTTAATATTTTTAACTTTTAAACCTACTTCTTCCATAGTTTCTCTTTGCACGGCTTCTTCTAAGGTTTCTCCAGCTTCTACAAACCCAGCAATAAGACCATACATGTTGGAGCGAGTGTAAGTATGCTTGGCCATAAGTAGTTTGCCTTCCTTAATAATAGCAGTTATGACTGCTGGTGAAAGACGTGTAAAACTGGTAAATCCACATTCTGGGCAAAATTTGGCCATTTCATCATCCATGGTTTCCGTGGGAGTGCCACATTTACCACAAAACTGGTGATTTTTATCCCAGTTAATTATTTGGATTGCTCTACCGGCTAAAAGGTAAATATCTTCTTCTAAAATAGAGTAAACAGATCTTAAATCATTAAAAACCCAGTCTTGGGTATAATTTGCTTCTTCAACTTCGGCAGCATAGCAGGGGTGATCTTGAAGAGTACCCAGATATATTTTTCTTATAGTGGTGAAATTAAATTCTGCTAAGTCCTTAGAGAAAGGAATAGTTTTATTTTTAATATTTAATAATATTTTATCAGAATTAAAAACAAACCAATATGCCTTTGAGTTGTTTTTGTGATTAGGCCTATTTTCTGGCTGGTATTGTTTGTAAATACTTTCCCTTGGCATAGAATTAATATTGTAGTGATGTTTATAAATAATTAATGTAGAGTTTAATGTAGGGATATTAATTGAAATAAAATACTATTACCAAGATTACAATTTATCTAATGGATTTAATAATTAATTTAATAATAGCTAATTAATTCACTAAAAGATGATATTATGGACAATCAGGAAAAGAAATCAATTGTAGAAAAGTATTTTGAAGCGTATAATGAATTTGATGTGGATAAAATGGTTTCATATCTACATGAAGACGTAGAATTTAGAAATATTTCTCAAGGCCAGGTCACACTCGCTTTAAATGGCAAAAAAGCTTTTACTAATCAGGCTCGCCAAGCAGTTACTTTATTTGAGAAAAGAGAACTTAAAATAGATGAAATTGAATTTGAAGAGGATGTTGCCGATATTAAAATTAATTTTATGGGTATTTTAGCCTTGGATGTTCCAGATGGCCCTTCTAAGGGTGAAAAAGTTGAACTTAAAGGTCGGACTGTTTTGAAGTTCCAAGATGATAAAATAAGTTCTATTGAGGATATTAGCTAAGAATTAATTAGCTATATTTGTTATATTTTATTTTAATATAAATTCAAATATTATTTTTAATTAAAAAAAGAATAAAAAAGTAATAATTTAGGCAAGTCCTTTGAGCATGGCTGGGCGATAGACGTACCAATAGTATTTTCGGGTACTTAATTTAGTATTTTTGTAAGTTACTGTTGTTCCCGGTCCTAATTCACTGTCACTGTAGTCACTGATTTTCATTTTAGTTTTGGTAATTTTTTGCAGGGTGATAATTTCGTGCCAGCTCACTACCCAGTGTCCACTGTATCTTCCATTATCTTTCACATAAAAGGTTTGGAATATTTTTCGTTTGTTACTGGGAACATAAAGATAAGTTTTCCAGGACATTTTCATAGGCCCACTTTGGCCACTATAAAAATATTTGGTTCCCTGATCCACTTTGAATGCTTTATCAGTTACTTTTGCTGCTGCCGCAGGTTCTGCAATCTGAATAACGGCGCAAACCATTAGCAAAACAGCAAGTCCGGCTAATATATTCATTTTCTTCATAAAACCCCTCCTTAATATTTTATATATAATTATTAATTTGAAAATTGAACATTATAAATTTTTTTATGAAGGATGGATAATAAGAAAAGCTCAGTATTGCCAGTTTATTTTTCATTCATGGTCTTATTTTGAGCCTCTAAAACAATTTAAAACAAATAGAAACGTTAATCATAAATTAATAATAAACTCAGAACCTTATGGAAATTGATTAAAAAAGTTCTTGGAAAAGACTGGAATAACTTAGAAAAGACATAGAATAACAATTAAAACTTCTTAGCAAAAAATTATTAGAAAAAAGAAATGCATCATTTAAAATATAAAAAATTAGGGAATTTCCCTAATTAAAATGGTAGTGATGCATAAGTACCTTTGTATTTAACTAGAGTCCAACTTTTAATTACACCTAGACTGTTACTAGAACTGGTAGCATCTGCTTTTACCCATTTTCCATTGAGATAGACTTCTGAATAAACGTGCCCATAGGTACTTCCACTGGTAAATTTACCACTTATATGGACGTATCGGGATTGTATCCCCACGGCCCTCATTAAAGCATTAATGAGGTGGGCATG
>CAYUFT010000076.1:0-10479 GCA_964444115.1 uncultured Methanobacteriaceae archaeon | reverse complement strand
TATCAAATATATTATATTAAATTATATAATTAAAATATATAAATAATTAGGGAAAATGAAGTCATTTTTAATATAATAGCAATTAATTTAGTAAAATCTATAAAAAAATATAGGTTAAAATATTAATATTATGGCAAAATTAGATTGAACATTTATTTTCAAATTTAGCCATCAATTGTTTTTTTCCATTTACTTGATTTAAATTTATTTCAAGTGCATTTTTTTTTATATCATATGTGTTGAAAGAATTAATGTCCTTGCCTCTGAGTTTAAGAGAAGAAACTGTTCCTGCAGTTACAAAAACAGTTTTCTGTAATTCCCATACATGTGGGACATGTTTATGGCCAGAAATAACTAAATTAACATTATTATTAGTTAAAGAATGAAGAATATCACCTGCATCGGCCAAAACATTTCTTTCTCGGCCGGTTTTTGGAACCGGAATTATGTGGTGGTGGAGAGCAATAATTTGATATTGATTATTGTTTTGAGCCTTTAGTAATTCATCTTCCATCCAGATTTGTTGAGGACGGCCCACTTTACCATAATCAAGATCTGGTTCACTGCTATCCAGGCCAATTACAGTTAAATTATCAGAATCGTTACTTAATGTACCACTGCGGTCTTGGAATATTTCTTCAAAGGTTTCATTACCCACATGACGAGCATCGTGATTGCCTGGAACTACCATTACTGGATTTTCAAATAAGTCTAGATATTCATTAACCTTTAAAAACTCCAGATAATAACCATTATCCGTTAAATCGCCTGTCAAAACAACCAAATCAGGATTTAGATTATTAACCTGATCTATGGCATCTAGGAGGGTTTTTTCAACATGATTATGAGCACCAACATGAAGATCAGATAAATGGGCAATTAAGACCATGACTTAACTCCATAATAGCTACTGCAAAGATAAACCATTAACTCAACCTCATAATAGCTTCCGCTAAATCTCCCTTTGTTTCTTTTAGTGCCTTTTCTGCATCTTCTTTACTAACCCCAGTTTGAGTTGCAACCAGTTCAATATCGTCATTAGGAATAACTAGTTCAGTTTCAATAGCTTTTTCTTTGGATTTTCCAGTTATTTGGTACGTTTGTTGTCCCATGAAGTCCATTATGTTTACTTTAGGATTTTTAATGATAATTTCCTTGTTTTTTAGTTTTATAATAACTTCTGTGGCACCATGAACTTCTTTCATGTCCATGCCCATTTGTTTCATGCTTCTCTGCATCTGTTTAAGTTGTTTAGGGTTCATTCCCATTCCAGGTATCATCATAATCCTCCTTTTCTAGTTTTAATTGCTTGGCCTACTTGAAAGTCCATTATTTCTGCACTGTTTAAAAGTGACTTTCCAAAGGCCAGTAAATCATCATTTTCATTTACAATTAAAACTTCTTCATTTGCTTTTATATTCTTATCACATTCTATAACAAATTTAGCAAATATACTTTTTCCCTCACGAGCATATGGTTCCGAATCAGAGTTAACTACTACTCTGTTTTTAGGATATTCCATTCTAGAATGAAGCCGCCGAGCACCTTCTTTGCTGAGTACAAAAAACCCATCTGATGCCCTCATGGTGGCTATTAACTCTTTTCCATAGTATATATGCCTAATTTTTCCTGTTTTTTTACTTCTAACAATATCCAAGTTACCTGCAAAAAGGGCTTCACCAGCACCATGGCCAAATTGGTAATCTGCTACCATGATTATTTTTTGTTGATCATCTATTTTTATTTTAAATGATTCTGGAAGTGAATACTTGGAATATAAGCATAATTTAAATTGTTTTAAAATATCTGCACTGACAATTACTTCTTCATATTTATCAAATAGTCCTTCCACAATTTCTTTGATAAATTCTATGGAATCAAGGTCTAGTATTTTAGGAGCATCATTTTGAGCCAAAGGATATACTTCATCCAATTCAAGAGGTATCAGACCAAAAGGAACATCTACTATCATAATTTGAAGATCATCTAGACCTGTTTTTTCAGATGAACCTATACTGTAAAATTCTCCTAATTCTTGAGGTAAATATTTATGATAAGGTTTTCTATTAGATGGTAACAGCATTATTCTGCTCTTTTTTGGCATTTGACCCATTTTTTCAAGATGCCGGTATACTTCCACCCTTTTTAGTGATTCGGGACCACTATAAAAGAAAGCAGATTTTTTAGAAGCGGGATCGTATTTTTCCATTACATCCATATAATTTCCTAGTTGACGGTATGCATCTAAAAGACGAGGATGTGCTCGGCATCGGGTTTCAACAAGTTCCATCAAACTACCTTCAGCAATGGCTTGTTTGATCATCCTTATCTCTGCAAAACTCACATTTAAGTTGTGTTGAGCGATTAAAACCTTTCTCTCGCTCTTTTCCATTTTTCTTAAGTCATCTGGAGTGTATTCAATACAAACCGGACATGAACATGGCATTTCAACAAGATTCTCCAGTTTGTAAGTTCCAGAAACTGTTAAAAATCTATCATCTTCAGCATAAAGGATATATGCTGCTGAATCAAATAAATCACAACCCATAGCTACTGCTAAGGCAAAAATCATAGGGTGACCTGCACCCATTAAATGTCTAGGCCGGGAATCTGGTAAATGGGAAACTGAAGCTATTACTACATCCACCAAGTCCTTATATTGATACTTTTCCATTAAAGGAACTACAGCGCCTATGGGATGAAGTTCAAAGTCCATTTTACCCAGTTCATCAGCACATTTTGATCTTAAATCTGGGAAAGTCGATCCCTGGACCACAGAATTTAACAAAATGTCTTTTCTATATTTTAAAGATTCTTTGGCCCGTTCCAGTGTTGTTTCCAGTTCTCTTTCAGCCCGACCCCTGCTTACATAAGGGGGTGTGGGAATATCAAGTGAAGTTCCTATATCTGACCCTATTAGTTCTTGGAATTCAATAACTTCCTGATTATTTATATCAACATCACCATATTCTGAAAGTTGAAAAGAACCAGAATCCGTCATCACGGGCCCATCAAAATTTATTAAAGAGTGTACGCCTTCTTTTGAAGCCTTTTCTTTTAATTCTTCATTTTTGTAAATGATATATGCATTAGTAATTACTATTTCAGCACCTAAAGATTTAACATCAATAGATTGCTTTCCCGGGTGAATCACTGGCATTAGAGCAGGTGTCCTGATTTCGCCATGTTTAGTTTTAATAATTCCGGTTCTTCCCAAATTATCTTTTAATTTTATTTCAAACATTTATCTGTCTCCTTTTTAATGGAAGATCCTCTAATAAGTGTGAATCTACAAAATTCAAATAATCCGCCTCTTAATTATGTTTGGCAATCTATTATTAAAAAAGATCAATATTCATTTAATAATCAGAATTTTATAGCTATTAAAGTTGATTGCCTAATAAGAAAAATTCCCATGTAGATTAAGAATCCTCCGTTTAATCATTTTTAGAATTAGTATAATAATACTAATACATAGTAAAATTAATATTAATATTATTTAAATTTTTCTTGATACTAGAGCTAAATATTCAAAATAGAGACCAATAGTCAATTTTAAGCACAATTCTCCCATTTCAGAACAATATTCATACTCATGAACAATATAGTATTTATATCCTCAAAGTAAACTATTCCATGACATTCATTAGATTAGAAAGCCTTTCAGACATATTTTTTATCCTATCTCTAGAATTAGATATTTTATTAATATTACAACCACAATAACATGATTCATTTTGACAGCAAACCAAATATAAAGCATTTTTTGATTTTAAATTATCAATATGCATCTGATTAATATTTCTTACAACTTTGCGGCCCCGCCTATCCATATCAATTTCTTTACCAAGAAAAATAGGTGCTTTAACTGCAGAAGAAAATTTATATGTTCCTCTGGCCTTTTTTCTAGCAATTGAACGATTCTTAGAGATTTCAACACCAGATAAATCTAAAAAAGGATCTCTAAAAGGAATACCAACATCTGAAAGAGCTATCATTCTCTCATCATCAAAGGAAATATCTTTTTTAATATTATTCAAATAAAGAGAAGCAATTGTTCCCCCAGATTTACGGCCAAAAATAGGGCCTTCCCCAATGTGAAAGCCTGATTTGACCATGGCACTTCTGACTGGGGCGGCAGAGGTGTATGTGGCTAGAAAACCATCATTTTTTATAATTCGTTTTAATTCTTTGAAAAATTCTACAGTGTATAGTTCCGGGGCCTTTGCCGGGCTGAATGGATCTAGAAAAATAGCATCATAATAATTTGAATCAAGATTTTGGACTACTCCTCGTGCATCTTTGGAATAAATATTAAATTGAATATTAGAAGGAATATGGCCTTTTTCATGGCTGAATTTAGCAAATTTTTCTTTAATTAATTTTTCCTCAATGGCCTTTTTAACTATATTGTGTGTCGCTAAAGGAACTGGTACTAATAGGCCTCCCGCAAGAGTTTCAATGGAAATTTCAATCAAATCTAAGCTTAATTTAATGTCTTTATTTGAATCAGCACCTAAATAATCAATTAATGTGGCGGAATTATAACCAAAACCACTACAAATATCTAAAACTCTAATATTACTTTTATTATTCAGGTTTGAAGGCTTTACAAATTTTTCCAGAGATTCGTTGATAGCTCCTTTATTGGTATGCATAGTTTCAGAATCACCATTAATTTCCCCAGAGCTTAAGGTGTAGGATCCATCATCTGTTTTAATTAAATATTTTGAAAATTCATTTTGGGCATGGCCTCGCGCATTATGATCATTTTGCATTTCTTTTTTAAAATAATAATTTATTAGAGATATTACTTCTTTTTGAGGAGTTAATGATTCTGAATTTTGGGAATTCATTTTTATCACTATAAAATTAAATAAAATTTATTAAATAAATATAAATTTGAATCAGTTAAATCTAATTATATTCTAGATATTCAAATCAATAAATGAAGAGGCCTATCATGAAAATATGTATAGTATGTGATTTTTTTATTCCTCACTATCATGGCGGTGGCGAAAGGCGTTATTATGAAATTGCCAAACGTTTGGTTAAAAAAGGCCATCAAGTTGATGTTATTTGTATGAAAATAGCTGGTGTAAATAAATATGAAGAAATTGAAGGAATTAATATTCATCATATTGGCCCTACCATCAATAATCCACCTCACAGAAGTTCATCAAATTTTATAAGTTTCATATTTGCAGTGTTTAAGTGGATTATAATTCATAATTATGATATGATTGATGCTCAAGCTTATGCTCCACTTATACCTGCTTTTTTTGGAGCTAAAATAAAAAGAACACCAATTATTGGAACAATATATGATGTAAGTAATGATGGAGATGATCAGTGGATTCAATCATCTAAAATTGCAGCTATTGCTGAAAAAATTTTGGTTAGACTCCCTTATAATAAAATAATCACGGTAAGTAATGAAACAAAAAAATCTATGGTTAAATATTATAATGTGAAGAAAAGCAGAATTTGTGTAGTTTATGCCGGTGTAGATCTAGAATTAATTGATTCCGTTGAAGTTAATGAGAAATATGAAAATACTATAATATTTGTTGGACGATTAGTACCCCATAAACATGTTGATCATTTATTAAAAGTTGTTAAATCATTGAAAAATGATATTCCAGATATTATGTTGATAATTGTGGGGAATGGTATAGAAAAAGCCAACTTAAAATTATTAACCCAAGAATATGATCTTAAAAATAATGTTCAATTTTTGCATGATTTAGATTACAATAAATTAATTGGAGAAATTAAAAAATCTAATGTTTTGGCTCTTCCATCTACCAGAGAAGGCTTTGGAATGGTTCTGGCCGAGGCCAATGCTTGTAGAATTCCAGTGGTGGCCTATGCTTCAGGTGGGGTGGTAGAGGTTGTGGAAGATGGAGTGAATGGTTATTTGGTTGAACCATTGGACATTAAAAAATTTTATTTGCAAACATTATATTTACTCAAAAATTTTAAAAACTCAACCCAAATGGGTATTAATGGTCGTTTAATAGTTGAAAAAAATTTTGAATGGGATAATATTGTAGAAAAATATGAAAAAATATTGGTGAGACAGTATGGATATAGCAATGATAATTCCTAGATTAGATTCAATTGGTGGGGGAGAAAAATTTTTCATGGAATGCCTAGTTCGCTGGCAAAGCAAAAATGATATTACAATATACACAACTTCTTTAAATGAAAATTTAATAGAAGAATTTGGAATTAAATCAGATGTAGAAATTATAGAACCCGTTCTTAAAAATAAAGGCATGAATTTTATGACTTTGCCTTTTGAAATGGGTAAATTAAGTGATAAAATTGGAAATCATGAAGTTTACAATACACATCTATTCCCCACTAATCTAATTAAAAGACATCCGAGCGTTTGGGTTCCTCAAGAACCACCTAGAATGTTATATGATTTAAAAAAACATATATTGCAACGGGAAGATTTACCTTTATATAAAAAAGCTTTATTCAAGTCTTTTTCACCATTCATAAAATATATTAATTTTAATTATACTCAAACTGATGAAATTGTGGCCAATAGTCTTTATTCTAAAAAATATTTAGAAAAAGTTTATAAAAAGGAAGTTAAACAGGTCGTATATCCTGGAGTGGACTGGGAAAGATATAATATAAAAAAAGGAAATGGAAATATTTTGCTAGTTGTGAACCGACTTTTTCCAGAAAAAAGAGTTGATTTGGCAATAAAATCACTTCAGTATTTAGAAGATCATATTTTATGGATTGTAGGTACTGGTCCACACAAAAAGCAGCTCCAAAAACTAGTTTTAGATTTAGGGTTAAAAAACCGTGTTAAATTTTGGGGTAATGTAAGTGAAGAAAAACTAAGAGAAATTTACTCAGAATGTTTCTGCACAATATTCACCCCTTTAAGAGAACCATTTGGAATGGTTGCCTTAGAATCCATGGCTTCAGGAAAACCAGTTATTGGGTGTGAAGAGGGTGGATTTACAGAAATAGTTGAAAATGGAACTCACGGTTTTCTTGTTGAAGAAAAACCAGAAGAAATTGCATCAAAAATTTCTTATCTTTATGAAAATCCAGACGAGTATGATAAAATGCAATATAATTGTCGTTCAGACTCGAAATTTTATTCTTGGGAAAATACTTCTAAAAACCTACTAGAAGTGCTTAAAAAATATTCTAAATGAATCAATAAGAATTTGATGATTCTTTTAATATATTTAAAATTTTTTTTAGAATAATTTTCCCAGGAATATTTTTGATATATTGTTTTAGCAAGTTTATCCATTTCTTTCTTATAGAAATCAAAATTACTAATATTTCCAAAATTTTTGAAGAAATTTCGTTATGTTTCCAGTTTCAAAATGTAAAATTTGATTAAATAGATTCTGTTTTTGTACCTATTCTTTTGAATTTAGCATCTTATAAAAAAATTGGAACTCTGCTAGTCTGAAACCATTTTCATCAAGATTTCACTATCTTTGTTGACATATATGATTTCATTGATGATCAGAAAATTCCAATAAGCACACTGAAAGATAGAAGTTGAATAATTCGATAACCTATTAAATATATTAAATCATATCAATTAATATGAAATCTTGGGAAGAATATTATTCAACTGATTTGAATTTACATGAATATTTAAGAAATCTTTCTGGTCATTCTACTCTTTTTGAAGAAATAATTCATGAATCTCCTTCAAAACTACTTGAAATTGGAGTTGGAACTGGATCTATGAGTATTTTTCTAAGTCATTTAGGTTTTAGAGTTATCGGAGCAGATAATAATAAAAAAGTTATTAATGAAGCTTCAAAATTAAGTGAAAAACTTAATGGGCACGTAGAATTTGTTAAAGCTGATGCTTACAATTTAGTTGATAAATTTGGAACAGATTATTTTGATATAATTTTTTCACAAGGATTTTTTGAGCATTTTGATGATAAAGAAATAAAAAAACTTATTAATGAACAGTTAAAAGTAGGGAAAGTTGTATTTATTAGTGTACCTTCCAATTTTTATCCTAAAAAAGATTTAGGTAATGAAAGATTACTTTCGGTTGATGAATGGAAAAAAATTTTGAACAATGCAGACTTACAATTTGAATTTATTAAATATTATGGACATGCACTATTTGGAATCAAACCATTAATAAAAAACTTTTTAAAACAGCCAAAATTTCCAATTGCTAAACCAGGCCATATACTTATAAAAATTAAAAAATAATATTTTTATAAATTATTCAATATCCATAATAAACATTACTAAATACTATTTTTGGTTAAGTTCTATGAATAAACTACTTTCTTCAAAATAGGTCTATAAAATATTCAATTTTTAGGCATCTACTCCACAGTAACACACTTGGCCAAATTCTTCGGTTTATCCGGATCTATACCTTTTTCAACACTGATATAATATGCAAGTAACTGTAAAGGAACTATATATGGAATAGGAGAAATCAACTCATCGATCTCCGAATCCATTTCCATAATATCCTTTGATTCTGATTTTAAAACTTCATCATCCTCAGAACCTACAGAAATTACATGGGCTCCTCGGGCCCTTACTTCTTCCACATTGCTTAAAGTTTTATCATGGATATTTCCTGGTGGTGCAACCGCAACTACCGGAACTCCATCATCAATTAAAGCCAATGGCCCGTGCTTAAGTTCTCCAGCAGCATATCCTTCCCCATGAATATAAGTGATTTCTTTTAGTTTTAAAGCCCCTTCTAAAGCGGTTGGGTAAGAAAATCCTCTTCCAATGAAGAAGAAATCAGGCACATCTTTATATTTTTTAGCAATTCTATGAATATGATCCTCATTATTCAAAACATCTGCCATGAACTTAGGAATTTTATGTAAATCTTCAACCAAATCCAATCGTTTGCTCATATGAGCTGCTAAAAGATATACGCAGGTTAGCTGACTAACATAGGTCTTAGTAGCAGCTACACCTATTTCAGGCCCTGCTCTGGTGAAAACAACGTGCTTAGCTGCCCGGGTAGCAGTACTCCCTACAACATTAACAATGACCAATGTTTCGGATCTTTTTTTAGCCGTTCTAAGAGCTTTAAGAGTATCTGCAGTTTCACCAGACTGGCTGATGAATATTACTAGTGTTTTTTCATCCATGGCCTTGGAAGAATACTGAAATTCAGAAGCAAGGATTACATCGGTAGGTAATCCCATTAAACTTTCAAATAAATATTTTCCAATTAAAGAAGCATGATAAGAGGTACCGCAGGCTACGAAACAAATCCTTTCAATACCCGTCAATTTATTTACTATCTTTTCTATTTCTGATGATTCCATGAGTGTATCTTTAACTGCATCAGGTTGTTCATGAATTTCTTTTATCATGAAATGATCAAAACCGCCCTTTTCAGCCATTTCTGGCGTCCAATCAATTATATGGACCTCTTTTTCAATGATTTCACCCAGAACATTTTTAACTGTGACACCATCCGCATCTAAAATAACCATTTCCCCGTCTTCCAAGTAAATAATGTTATTGGTGTGTTTTAAGATGGCAGGTACATCAGAAGCTAGGAAATAATCCCCATCCCCTTTTCCAACAATCATGGGACTTTCTTTTCGAACCCCTACTATTTTACCAGGCTCATCAGTAGATATAACTGCAAGAGCATATGAACCATGGATCATATCCAGAGTTTTCCGTACTGCACTTTCTAGATCAAAGCCTTGATCCATGAATTTTTCTATTAAGTGCGGAATGACTTCAGTATCCGTATCCGACTTGAATATATGGCCTTCTGCTTCTAAATTATTTTTTAATTCTTTATAATTTTCAATAATTCCATTGTGAACTACTGCAATTTTACCATTGCAATCTGTGTGAGGGTGAGCATTCTTCTGAGTAGGAATACCATGAGTGGCCCATCTTACATGTGCAATACCCATATTTCCTGGTAAATCAGAAAGTTTCACATTCTTCTCAGCTTCACTGATTTTTCCTTTATCTTTCCTGATATTGATCTTTGAAGATGGAGTAGCAATGCCCACAGAGTCATAACCCCTATATTCTAACTTTTTTACACATTCTAAAAGTACTGGGGCTGCTTTATCATCTTTTAAGATACATCCAACTATACCACACATCATTTCACCTGTAAAGGCATCTTTGGCCTCATAAAATTTTAAATGTTATATTTAATTATAAAAATCTTTATTCATTAATTAATTCTATATTAAATGTAATAAATTCATTAATCATTATAAAATCGTTCTCACTTTAAGGAACATAAATATATTGATATGTTTTTTATATTAAATAATTGTAAAAATGTTTGATATTGATTTTTTTTATAATTATTTAATGATATCATTATATTACTTAAATCATAATATATCTCTATAATTGGATTTACACATATATAAGCCTTTGAGAACAAATAGAAAAATGGAGATAGTATGAGTATAAAAGTTGGAAAATTAATCTACAGTGGTAAAG
>CAYUFT010000075.1:0-10593 GCA_964444115.1 uncultured Methanobacteriaceae archaeon | reverse complement strand
AGAACACCTTGATGATGGGTGAATTTAGAGATAGTGATCTTAAAATTAATATCAGCGGTGGGGGAGACGTCAGTTGTTATCCTCAATTGGAAGAGCTGACTGCTACATTTCATCAGTTTGGAATTCCCATGCACCTAGGCTATACCAGTGGAAAAGGAATTGATGATGTTCAAATGGCTTCTAATCTCATAAATCATGGGGTAGAAGAAGTTACTTTCACTTTGTTTGCCGCTGATGCCGGCCTTAGAAAGAAGTGGATGTCTGATCCTAACCCCGAAGTATCTCTTAAAGCAGTAAAAAGATTCTCTGAAAATTGTGAGGTTCATGCTGCATCAGTTATTATTCCTGGGGTAAATGATGGCGAAGTTTTAAGAGAAACTTGTGTTAAGTTAGAAGATTGGGGTGCTGAAGCGCTGATTTTAATGAGGTTTGCCAATTATACCCATCAAGGATTGATATTGGGTAATGAACCACTCATCAAAGACATTGAACCACATAATATCCAGGAATTCGAGGAATTAGTTCGTGAAATTAATAATGAATTTAATTTAAGAGTTACGGGAACACCAGTATGTGATCCAGAAACAGAGGCCCCATTTGCCATTTCTTTAGACAAAAATAAAGTATTTTTACAGTTTATTCCAGAAATAACTGGAGAAGCGACTATTTTAACCAGTTCTGTGGCCGCACCTTACATCCAGAGAATCATTGATAATCTTGAGGCCGGAGATAAGGTAAATGTCTATGCTGTAGAGAAAGATATCGGTTGTCTTATTACCATAGAAGATTTAAAAGCAACTGACTTAAATG
The DNA here is from genome assembly GCA_964444115.1 of uncultured Methanobacteriaceae archaeon. GTDB lineage: Archaea > Methanobacteriota > Methanobacteria > Methanobacteriales > Methanobacteriaceae > UBA349. The sequence goes on along the minus strand of CAYUFT010000075.1, from coordinate 9,783 downwards.
AACTCAAAGAAACTGTAATTATTCCTGGAAGAGCATTTGTTCATGATGCAGAGGCTCAAAAAGTCCTCAGTCAAGACGGAGTAGATCGTTTAGTGGCCCGTGGTCCGGAAAAACTCACTGTTGATGGAGAAATGAGCAGCACGTTAACTAGAGAAGATGTTATTGAAAAAGAATTAGAAGCATTTAGAGATTTAGTTGGTGCTATAAACTTCTTTGGCATTCAAAAAAATATTTAAAATTAGTTTTTTTAAATTACATTATTTTTTAACTATTCACTAAATGATTTTTTTTTATTTAAAATATGAAATAATAATAATAATAATAATAATTAATAAAGGATATAATTAGAATAATAAAAATAAGTATTGAATATTCATTTGTTTTTAGTTTCACTGATCTGAAGGTTCTAGTTCTATAACCGTGATTTCATTACGAGATCCTAATCTCATAGGTGGGCCCCAGGTTCCAGTACCCGCTGAAACATATAGATGGTCCTTTCCTTTTTTATATAGCCCCCCTAAATAAGGAAAAACTAATTTTACAAGCAAATTAAATGGATAAAACTGACCATGGTGAGTATGGCCCGATAACTGTAGATTTATTCCATTTTCTCGTGCAGCTTCCCATTCAGAAGGTAAATGGTACATCAATATAGCTGCTTGCTCGTGATCAAAATTTATTTCATTTAGAGCATTTCTGAGATTATTTATTCTCATGGAATATGATACACCAATTATCTGAATTCCTTTAAATTCAATCATATCATTTTCCAGTATATGTACCTCTGCGAATTTTAGAGCCTTAAAAACATTTCCTATACCAGAATAAGAATCATGATTTCCTGGAGTAAAGAATATCGGCATATTAAGTTCTTTTAAAGGATAAAAAGTATTTTCATTAATAGCCGAACTTCCATCAGCTAGATCCCCTGTTATCAAAACTGCATCAGGATCAACGTCTTCTATTTTGCTTACAACTTTTTTTAAAAATCCTGAATTTCTAACTGAACCTATGTGGACATCTGAAAGCTGAACAAGTTTAATAGGGGAATCTAATTTATTAATAGGTATTTTTATATGCTTTTCGTGAACATTATAAGAGTTTATTAATGAATAAACAGTAATTATGGAAACTAAACCAATTATAATGGTTCCAGCAACTTCCAAAGGGATAGGGATAATTAATCTGATTAGAAAAATCGCAATAATTGCCCATACAAAATATAGGGTTATACCCATCCAAGTTGTAGAAAAAACATAAATGGCTTGAGATAAAATATTGGACGATTTTTGTTCAATTAACATGGAAACTGGAAAAGAAACCGTCACTAAACCTATGAAAAGGTAAATGTAGTTTAGATTTATACCTTCAAAAAATGTGGACAAACTAAAAAAAACAAAATAATTCAATGCCAAGTATCCTAAAGAAAGAAATGATGCAAATGCCGTTAGCTGTAAAATCCTTGACTTTTCCATGAGTATTATCCCTTAATTAATTAATTAATATATCAATTATATGGTTCATATTCACCAGATAATTACAAATTATGCTATTAAGTAGTAATTTTACTGATTATATTAATTGATTTGAATATTGGAGATGTATTAATCCCTTTTTAATCAATATTCTTTTTAAACAATTGAGCTTTCACTTAAAAGCTTGACTAGAATATAATCATACATTTTTGAACGAGTTATCTCCGAAATATCACCTAAAGAGTATTTATTTATCTTAACTTGACGTATTTGCTCATGATATTGTTCATAGTTTAATTTTACTCTTACCCCATCCAGTTGACTGGTTACTGGAGTAGGTGAATATACATCCGCAATAGCTGGAACCTGATTTTCAATTTCAGTTTTTACTAGTATTGATGGAACTAAAGGAGGGTCTTGAGCCATATCACGCCTTTTAGAATCAAGAATATCTTCCACTACTTCCACCAGTTTTCGCAGAGCCCTTATATCTTCACCACGCTTTAGTCTACGAGGGATTCTGCCCAAACCACTTATATATTCATCCGCACCAGGAAGATCTTTAACATTAATTTCTGGAGCACCAGTAACTACTACTGGAATGTTTATATCATCAAAAAGGTGTGTTTTATCTTTTATACATTGTTCAAAGCTTCCTAATGCAAATACTGCCAGGTCATGTTCTTCAATTAGCCTTTTTTCATCCTCAGATATCCTAGAAATTCCTTTTCCTGCTCCTCGGGCCAGGCCAATCATGTTGTCCTTTGCCCCGAAACGTCGCAAATATTCAGATATATCACAAGCAGAATGAGGTAGGTGGTGGCGGGCCAAGGTGGGAGATACTATGGCAATTTCTGTACCAGCCATAGGTGCTATTTTAATCGTTCCCATGAGCTCTTTGGCCTTTTCTTTGACTTTTTCCACGTCTTCTAGAGGTACCGCTAAAGTAAGAATTATGTCCATTTGAAGAGTATTTTCCTGGAGTACAAAACCTCCCATATCTTCAATAAGCTCTTTTATTTCTTCATTTTTATGGACTCCACCAGTGTAAGTTAGGGTTTCATACATAATTCTCCCTCCAATAAGTTATATCTCATAGTGGCCCTTTCTAGAGGATTTATGGGAACATCCCCGTGTGAAGGAACTTTAATGTATTTTACATAAACAATGTCAGTATTATCGTTTTTAGAGAAATTTTCTGCATTTTTTGAAAGGCCACATTGGGCATTGCTATGCGAAATTACTTCATCCTTTTTAATTTGATTTTCCAAATAATCTGGAAAAACTACATAATCCGGGTTTTCATCAGCTACATCGAAACCCATGTCTTCTATAATATCTTTAAGAAATTGTGAATAAACTTTGACTTTAATTTTTCTATTATTTTCACTGAGTATTTTTTTCTGTTGAGAATCGGCCCATGGTGAAATCTTAGATATGCTTTTAGACAAATCTGAACTTAAATTTTTATTAGATACTTGGGGATTCAATATTTCTACCGTTTTTAAAACACTTTCCTGTATCTGAGAAAATGTATTCAATTTTACTTTTAATGAACCCATAACTGTTTCAGTTTCGGATAGAACAACTGCAAAGTCAGCCTGCTCATTATCAGGTTCTTTATTAATCAGGTACTCCTTAATTCCAGCCATTATTAATATTTCTTCACACATGGGAGTGGTAACAATCTTCATGAGTTCACCCAAATATATAATCAAATCTTATAGAAAAAATTATAGTTTTTTTAGCTAATATATTGTTAGATTCATAAATATTTAAAGCATCTTTAAGATATATCAAATATGAAAGTTGTGAAAATATGAAAGTTAGTTTAAGCTTAGAAAAATCTAATTCCAATGATTTATCCATAATGGTAGACGTTTTAAGAGCAAGTACAACTATTACAGTAGCTTTAAATCATTTTAAACATGTTATTCCTGTTGTTGATCATGAAGAAGCCATTAAAATCGCTTCTGAAAAGGAGGCCGTAATTGCTGGTGAACGTAGAGGTGCGACATTAGAGGGATTTGATGCAGGAAATTCACCTATTGAAATCCAGAAATTTGCTGGAGAAACTCTGGTGCTTACTACCAGCAATGGAACACGCATAATGGAAGGAATGAAATCTCAAGTTTTGGTAGGATGTTTTGCTAATGCCAAAGCCGTTGCCACAGCAGCTAGAGAGCTTGCCGATGAAGAAATAGAAATTGTTATGGCTGGTGTAGAAGGTCGTTTTGCCATTGAAGATTTTTTAGGTGCTGGAGAGATAATTTCCAATCTTCAAAATGAAAATTTAGATGAATATGCTCAGACCGCAGTTATGTCTGTTCAAAATAAGGATTTAGTAGAATATAATATTTTGAAATCCCGTTCGGCCCGGAGATTGAGTAAAATAGGATTTAAAAAAGACGTTGAGTTTTGCCTACAGCGAAATATTTCAAATAATGTACCCATATTCCGTGAACATTCACTTGAAAAATACTGATTAATTACTGATTTTTTTTAATTCTTTTTAGGGTTTTTAATAAAAAATTTACATATTTTTAATTTAGATAATTGATTCTAAACTTATCAAATTAATTAGTATAATAAATAATATATACTAAGTTATTAAAATATGGTTAATATATATTTTATACTAAGTTATTATTACATATTTAATATAACTAATATATTTATAATAAAAAAATAAGTTAATATATAATATATACTAAATAATCTTTAAGATTATTTTTTTTGAAATGTTTTTAATTTTTAAAGAATATGAATAAATAATCATTTAAACCAAAGATATTTTAAATTATAACCTTTATTTGAAAAATAAGTTTAGATAGATAGAATATAAATAATATTAAAATAATAATTTTTATTATTGAATTAAAAGTTACACTATGCAACATATAAATCAGATTAGTATACTGGCTGGCTTAAGTATATTAACCTGCATATTAAATTTATTAAAATTGATAAAAATAATTAAAATTTAAACTAATTTTACAAGTGAAATTTAATGATACGCGAATGCTTAAAAATAATTGGAACGGCCCACGTTTCTGAAAAAAGTGTGGAAGAAGTTAAAAATGCTATACTAGAAGATAAGCCTCAAATCGTAGCAATAGAACTTGATGCCGGGCGATACCAAAGACTAATGCGGGAAAAGTCAGGTATAGAAGAAAAAACTGATATTTCCGTATCGGATATCATCAAAGGAGACAATGTTGGATTATTCCTTATCAGCGGTCTTTTGACATATATGCAGAAAAAGATTGGTAGTGATTTAGGCGTTAAACCAGGATCAGAGATGCTGGCCGCTATTGAAGCTGCAGAAGAAGTTGAAGCTAAAATAGCACTTATCGATCGAGATATAAACTTAACTCTCAAAAGGGCCATGAGTGCCATGAGTTTCATGGAAAAGGCCAAGTTCGTATTTGGACTTTTAGCTTCTCTTTTTCAAAAAGATGAAGAACTAGGTGATATTGAAAGTCTAAAAGAAGAAGATACTCTTAATGAAGTAATGAAATACTTCAAAGAAATGTCCCCTTCAGCATATAAAGTATTGGTAGATGAAAGAGATGCATTCATGGTTCATAGAATTCAGGACATTGAAGAAGACCAGGTGATTGCCGTGGTAGGCGCAGGACACCAACCAGGTATGAATAGATATCTAGATAATCCTGAAAATTTACCCCCTATAAGCGATCTTTTGAGACTTGAAAAGTCTAGAATACCACTGGGAAAAATCATATTGTTTTCCATTCCTGTGATTTTCGTGGTGATATTTTTTCTGGCTTTTATTAATGGGATTGATATAAAAACCGGACTTTTAGAATTTGTTTTAATAGTAGGGGGTCTTTCTGCAATTGGTTCACTATTATCTGGTTCAAAAATACAATCCGCCGTGGTTGCTTTTCTGGCAGCCCCCATAACTATACTTCATCCCCTTTTAGCTGCAGGATGGTTTTCTGGATTAGTAGAAGCAAAGTTAAGACATGTAGGATCAGATGATCTTCACGATTTTGCTAAAGCAGAAAGTCTTAAAGATTATTGGGCAAATGACTTAGTTAGAGTAATTTTAGTAGTAGTAGGAACTAATTTAGGTTGTATGATTGGAGGTTTTATCACCATTCCCCAAGTTATATTGCCTATATTCGGGAAATTACTTGGCGGATCATGAATAATTAATTGAATAAAAAATTATAATTGATTAAAATCAAATGAATATTAATAAAAATATAAATTATTCAGGATGATTTAAATGTATTTAATTTTCCGTTGCGACTGTGGACGTGGTATGTACGCCAAAGAGGGTGTGGCCACCAGGAAATGTGTCTGTGGTAAAACCATTAAGGTCAAAACACGACGTATTATAAAAAAAGTAGAAGATTACCAAGCAGCTTCGGATGAAGTTAGAGATCTTCAAGAAGAAAAATATGGTGGAACCTTTTTTACCACAGCAGATAAAGTAAAATAGATTCCATATTATTAAATTAAAATTGAATAAAATAATTAAAATTAAGTAAAATCCGTTTTTGAATTGATTAAATAAGATAATTAACTAAGTCCTATTATTTTTAATTATTTCCTTCATCTCACAGGCCTTGCAAATAACCCCAGAAGAAGGTTCACCACAGCTCTGGCATCCACTCAAATTGGCCAGACTCTTTTTTGAAATATCCTTTTTTGCAGAACTTTGGATAAAAGTCTTGGTAAAAGAATCCAATATTGCTTTTTTGGTTCCCGGTTCCCTGGACTCAGCACGGTTTAAAAAATCTTTGGTTTTAGCCCTTAGCGAAAGATTAGAATAAGGACATTCATCAAAATGAACTTCAATATCATTTAAAACTGCCCAGATACCTACTTCCTTTTCTGGAATATTCCATAAAGGTTTAATCCTTGGAATGAGTTGGGGATGAATAATATCCAGTTTAGGTCCGAATTTAGAAAACTTCACCAGATCTGCCCTAGCAAAACTCATTAAAAATGATTGTATTTCATCATCAAGATTATGGCCCGTGGCTATTTTTGAGGCCCCGATTTCATAAGCAGTTTTATTTAAAATATTTCTTCTAAAAACACCACAGGGCATACAAGCACTTTTAAAATAGGAATAAACCTCATCTAAAGTAAATCCAGCTTCATCTTTAAAAGATTTAGTTAATAGTTTAACACCCAGTAGATCCGCATTCTTTTGTGCGGCTTCCATACCATGACTACGATAACCTTCAATTCCCTCATCAACAGCAATAGCCACCATTTCAAATTCTAGCTCTGCTTGTAACTCATGGAGCATGTGTAAAGTCAAAACACTATCTTTTCCTCCAGAAAGAGCCAAAGCAATTAATTCACCTTCTTGAATAAGATCCCATTCGTTTATTAGGTCCATTATCCTTTTTTTGATGTTTGCATTGAATTCATCTTTTTGAAGGTATTTCATAAAAATTATATTAATGGCCAAACATATAAAATTTCATGATTACTGCAGAAATAACCATAATCCCTATTGGAACTGGAAACACCAGTTTAAGCAGTTACGTCGCTGCAGCAGTAGATGCACTAGATAAAATTGGTATCACGTATCAGTTATCTGGTATGGGCACTCAAATAGAATCCAATAATCCTCAAGAGCTTTTTAAAGCAATTGAAGTGGCCCACGAAGCTGTTTTTGCTAAAGGTGCTGATAGAGTTTCCACCAGCATAAAAATAGATGATAGGCGAGATAAAAATAGGGGTCTGGTAGATAAGGTATTGTCTGTTGAAAAAAAGCTTTAAATACTTATTAATTAATTATTAATTTTAAAAAGCTATTATAATAAATAAGCTTAAATTAGGAAATAAACCTAAATAAGATGAATAAGATTAAATAAGAATTGAATAAGCTCAATAAAAAGAATAAGCTTAATCAAAGTTTATACTAGCATCTTCTAATACTTGAACTATTTTTTCCAAATCTTCAACTTTTAAACTCGGATGGACCGGTATAGAAAGTACTTCCAAAGCTGCTTTTTCAGCTTCAGGACATTCATCACTAAATCCAAGGTTTTGATAAAGTTCCTGTTTATAAATAGGGATAGGATAATGAATTCCCGTGCCCACACCATTCTCATTTATAAATTTTATCCAATCATCACGAGAACCCTTTTCAACACGGATAGTGTACTGGTGAAACACGTGCTTAACATCATTCATAATATAAGGAGCTTTGATACCATCAATTTCAAGTATATGTTCACTTAAATAAGCAGCATTTTCAATTCTCTTTTGATTAAATTTATCTAGTTTTTTCAATTGTGCTAGGCCAATTGCTGCTGAAATATCCGTCATTCGGAAGTTGTAACCTAAAACAGAATGTTGATACCTTTCTTTTTCACCGTGAGCCCTTAAAATACGTATTTTATCCATCATTTCCTTATTATTAGTAGTTACGATGCCCCCCTCACTAGTGGTCATATTTTTTGTAGGATAAAAACTGAAACAGGCCATATCACCCAAGTCACCGACCATTTCACCATGATAAATAGCACCATGGGCCTGAGCAGCATCTTCAATAACTACCAAATTGTTTTCTGATGCAATCTGAGATATAGGGCCCATATCTGCTGGTTGTCCATATAAGTGTACAGGCAATATTGCTTTAGTTTTAGAAGTTATGGCTTCTTCAATTTTCTGGGGACCTATATTGTATGTTTGCGGATTTATATCAACAAAAACCGGTTTTGCTCCTGTGTAGAGAATTGAATTGCCAGTGGCGGCGAAACTAAATGGTGTGGTAATTACTTCGTCTCCTTCTCCCACACCAGCCGCTAAAAGGGCCAGATGCAGAGCAGTTGTTCCAGAACTGACAGCTACAGCATATTCAGTTCCAACATAATTAGCAAATTTTTTCTCGAATTCCGCTACTTTCGGTCCCTGTGCAATAAAACCGGATTTTAAGACTTTTACTACTTCTTGGATCTCTTCGTCTTCTATAGTTGGGTTGGCAATGGGTATCATAACTACACCTAGTTTTAAATTTGAATGAAATTTAATCAAGTAAATTTTATTATAAATTTATTTAATGATAATCAATTAGAATATAACTTAATCCTAGCTATTCATGTAATATTCGTTTAGATTTAACTCAATCATCCATGATATGTTTAATTCATTTCTTTTAATAATTAAATATTTACTTATTTTTTAATATTACATATTATAATCTTAATTTTTAAGAATAATAAATTTAAATTAGCTTATTAAAAAATAAAGAAAAAAACAAAGAATTTCTAAATTATCTAAAAATTAGAAGTTATCCTTTAAAAATTCTTAAAAAATCCTCTTTTCGATTTCGGAATAAGAAATATATTAAAACTGCCGCCGCCAGGATCAAAAACAATGGAGCAGCATATGGATCAGATGGACTGACAATTATAGAGGGTAAATTTCCCAATCCCCCATCAGGAGAGCTGTGAATTACACTAACATAAATATTGTTTATTATGTGCACCCCAATGGCCATTTCAATACCATCATCGGCTAAGGCAATGATTCCCAACATCAATCCTATTATAAATGTCCCGGATACAATAGAAAGACTAAGAATTATTGTGCTGCCATTCCACCAATGCAGAAGGGCAAAAATCAGGGAAGTTGCCAAAAGAACAACCCATGGTTTTTTAAATTTGTCAAATAAGTTTAAGCTAATTCCCAAAACCAAATGTCTTATTAAACTAATTTTTCTCATCAAATATAATAATAAACGATTTGTAGGTGACCAATCCCCAATTAAACTGACCCCTTGCATTAAATATCCTCTAAAAAATACTTCTTCAAAGGAAGCTTGTATAGGAAAAGCAATTAGCGCCAGTAAAGCAAGAAGCCAAAAATTATTTTGGAGATTAAAAGATATTTTAAAACTCCCAGGATCAATTAGATAAGATATTAAATCCAATACTGCAATAATAGCAAACCAATAAATAGCACCTTTTCCTATTCTACTCCAACGTACTTTATTTCCAGTATTTATAACTGAAATGAACTTTTTTTTGTGGAAAACCTTTAAAGATAGGCCTAAAAAAAAGAAAGATAGTGAAAAGCTTAGTCCAACTAAAAATATTAAAAATATGGGGTCTGATAGGAGTTGATAAATAATAGTCATATCAAAATTCTGATTAAATGCTGCCTGATTAAACACTGCCCATACGACAATCAAAACGCCTAATAGTGCCCCTGCAACTAAACTAGCCACGCCTAAACATAAAATTATAGTTGTTAGATATCGCCAGATACTATTTTTACCAGATTTAGCATTATTTAGAAATGGGATATTGGA
>CAYUFT010000074.1:6691-10710 GCA_964444115.1 uncultured Methanobacteriaceae archaeon | reverse complement strand
GTTTAATTGACGAGATATTATACTACACTCGTGGTTTTGACACCATATTAGAATCAACCATACTCATGATGGCCTTTGTGGTGGCTTCCTGGGTTGCTTTGAACTTCACTATGAGAAGGAGGAAAGATTAATGTTAGTTCCTGAACTTGTACCAGCATATACAGTTTCTTTGTTCCTTCCAGCACTTTACGCCGGTTTAATCACTGGATTTATTGGTCTTCTGGCCATATCTTTCCAAAAAAATGACCTTAGTGCATTAATACTCACCGATATTGTGGGACTTTCCATGCTGGTAATAGTGGCTTCCGTAGGAACTGATCTAGCTGAAGCATTAATTTTACCCGGTTTAGTTGTAGAACTGGCCGAAATAATGGCCATATCCGAAATATTAATGAGCCGAGAGATGAGAAAAACGGGTAGAACAGCTCCTTTACTTCCATTTCCTTTCACTGCTGATATGGAAATAATGACTACTGCTGCAAACTTCATTGCAGTCATATTGGTGGCCTATGGTGTATTCTTAAGCGGATTTACTGGTGGGGCCATTGCCGGTGGAGGAATATTATTCTATGTTATCTCTAGAAAATCCCGTGGACTTCCTATAAAAATCTGGGAAGGTATTGCCGGTATTTCTGGTATTGCCTGGACTATATGGTTGGCTGGATTTTTAATATTCTTTGTAGCACCAGATTACTGGCTTTTAGGTCTATTCCTGTCTGCATTTGGTATTTTAATCAAAGTAGCATCTAAAATGGGTCTGATTGGTGTGATGGCTAGAGAGGAATTCAAAAGAGAGTAAAAATCATTTGATCAAATGAAAGATATCAAATAAATTAATCATATTATTTAAATTTATTAAATTTCAAGTTATAAATTCAAGTTAAAAATAAAAAGAGGAGTAGCAGATGGATATAGCAACATTAGGCGGGCAAATACTGGGTCAAATACCTCTGGGTGATATTGTACTTTACCTTACTCCTTTCAACCTGTTCATGTTTGCCGGTGCCCTTATATTTACTACTTTAATTGCCATAAGCAGAACTGAAACTCAAATAGAAGCCGAGTTTGGCTCACTTAAAGATAATAAAGTACAAGTAGATCTTGAAGAATTTAAAATTAGAAGATTTCTGGCTATTGTTTGTGGTCTGGCCACAGCAGGTGCCATGATTACGGGAGACCTGTTTAACTTTACCTTATTTGTGGCCCTTATTGGTATTGTTAATATTGGTATTGTTTCTGCGGTAAAGCAGGTCGATGTGCTTAATGCAGCTTACCAATATGGCCTGGTGGCTATGATTGCATCAATGCCTTTATTTGCAGGTGCTGCTTTAATATTAGGTGCCACTGGGACTTTAAGTCTATTCCAGCTTTCCCAGACGGTTACTACTCCCATGATGTATTTTGCATCTTTATTATTACTAATGGGAATTGTTGGTGAAACGGGTGTGGCTCCTTTTTATGCTACCAAAGCAGAAATGTTTAGAACACCAGGGTCCCCTTTTATTCTTATTATTCACTTAAGTTCTTTATTAATAATTATAAGAGCAATTGAAATATTATTGATCATAAATAAACCATTTTAAGCATTAAATATGAAATAAACATTAAAATCATTAAATTGTCTATTACAAAAAATAATCATTAAGTATTCGGTTTGGGGTGAAGGTGATAAAATGAATCAATTAAAATTGGCAAGCTATTTGATGTTTGCAATTTCAGTTATAGGTATAGTTTATGCCCTGATCTTTAATCCAGCTAGCTGGATTGTTTATGGAATAGCTATTGTATTAATACCAGTATTTTTACTATCTCTAGGCCTGCTTACTATGGCTAAGAGTACAAAAGAGGAGGAAGATGAGAGAACCAATGAACCATTTATTGGATATTAATTATGGAAACTAAATATTGATTTAAATATTCCTTTCAATTGTTTAAAAACTAATAGAATGTTTTAATTCAATTAATTCCATTTAATCTTATATTAAATAAATTGAAATTATAATCAAAAATAATGGTTAAATCTCTCGACTCAACGGTGATGAAATGAATCTAATGGCAAACATCCTTCTAAATGTTCTCATTGCTTTCTTGATGGGAAGTATCCTGTTTGGATTGCAAAGGAAGATCATGGCCCGTATACAGATGAGACCTGGGCCTCCCATCATACAACATCTTCTACACACATTAAAATTTTACATTAAAGAATCATCTTTCCCTAAAACAGCAGCAATGCCATTTTATGTGGCCATTTCCAGTACCCTTTGTGCTATATGGATCACCGCCGTAATTGTAGGTCCGGTAATTGGAGGATCACTATTAATAATATTTGCGGTTTACACTATGCACAAAATCGTGGAACACAATGCCGGTTCATCCTCTGGTTCTCCCTATGGAAAACTTAGCTGTGTAAGAGCTGTATTCTCTGCAGCCGCAGAGGTTCCCCTTTTTGCAGTTTTAGTAATCATCTACCTACAGACCGGTACCATGATGATTGGTAATATTGTGAATTACCAGGCTGTGCATGGCCCACTATTATTTACCATACCTCTAGCCGCGGTGATGTTTTTTGTCCTCATTCTTTCCAAGGCCCCTTATTCACCATTTGCAATTACCAAAGGAAAAGATATAATTTCGGGTTATGAAACAGAGCACTTCGGTGTTTTAAGAGGATACTTGATGATTTCAGAATCAATAGCATGGTATATGCTCCTATGGGTATTTTTAACAGTTTTCATAGGTCCTTTAAGTTTAATAGGATATGTTATTGGAATGGTTATCCTAAGTGCCATTGTGGCCGTTATTAATGCAGTTACCCCTATATTAAACCCCAATCACTCGGTTATGATGCAGGTGACATTTGCCTTCATTGGAATATTTGGTTCCATTTTACTAATGATAGTGTTTTAACTATTAATTTGGTGATTTAAACTATCATATAGGTTTAAAGAAAAAAACAGTAATTTAGTGATTAAATTTATTCAATAACATTCAAACAATAAAACAGTTAATTAATAAACATTTATTAATATTATAAAATCTTCATCTGGAAGGAGAATTAGAAATGGCAGAAGAAAAAGATTTACTATTCCTGGTAGCTTTAGTAGCTTTTGGAGTAATATTGGCTAGTGGATTGGCAGCCTTCCTACAATGGATGGTGGTAATTCCAATCACTTTAGTAGCAATTCTATTTACCGGACTTCTACTAAAACAGCACAATGACAAAGTAGTGCATTTTTCCGAAAACTTAGAAAAATGGGCTTTTATCGCCGCTTTATTATTCTTTATAGTGGCATTCATAGTTCTCTACAAACCAGCTTAATGGTGTGATAAAGTGACCGAAACTTTCTATCTCATATATTTAATATCATTTGTAATAGGATCCATAGTAGGCCTCCTATTGAGTTATAAAAAATACTCAGCCCCTTTTGTTACAGAAAAAGTAGATATTATTGCACTTATAGTATCTATAATTGGTTGGGTAATTCTTTTAAATAACCAGCTTATAGTTTTAATTCAGCCAGCTGTTTCCATCACCGTTGGTCTTTTCATGGTGGCCATGGTTTTAGGTATGAGGCCGGGATACGGCCGATATGAAACAGTGATTGGGGTAGTTATATCTGCTGCCCTTTGGTTATTCACAAGCTCAATTTTATAATCATTATTCGTAGTATATATTCAGAAATAAATGAAATATTATATAGATCAAATTTCCATCTGGAATCTCAATTAAGTTAAATAAATTCACATAAACTAAATTATATAAAATAATCCCCCTTAATTACTTTAAAAATTTAAACCGGTGTTATAATGGATGATGAACAGTCACGTCTGGAATTAATGAAAACCAGGATAATTAGAAGTTACAGGTGGAGGGAAGACATTGTAAAACCCTTATCTGAGGAACTGGAAATTGATCTGGACCTTTTTGAACAAATTCTAATTAATAAACTTGACATGTCTAGTTTAGAAGCACTTCACCCCCGCTTTGAATCAGCACGCCAAAGATGTATAAAAGAAAG
>CAYUFT010000074.1:4626-6591 GCA_964444115.1 uncultured Methanobacteriaceae archaeon | reverse complement strand
TAGAAGCACTTCACCCCCGCTTTGAATCAGCACGCCAAAGATGTATAAAAGAAAGGGTACACGCAGACTTACAGCTGTGCTGGCTGGAAGATGTAATGGAAATTGTATCTACCCCACAGTCTGAATATATTAAAAAGAAAATATCTCAGGAAGTAATCGATGGCATACCCTATCCTGAGGCCCTGGAAGACGGTAAGAAAGAACTTCTAAAAATTTTATCTGAATAGTGTTTTGAAAGTAATTGTTCAATAACATTTTATCTGAATAGTGTTTTGAAGTAATTGTTCAATAACATATAATTAATGCTTGCATGATAGTAAATCATAATTCATCTATTAAAAAATTTAATAAATTAACTTTAACTAGGGAAATTAAGAGGTAAAGAAATGTTAAATGCTCTTAAAGATATTGTAAGAAAGAGTTCAATTCACGTTTGTCTGGTGAATTCTGGAGGATGTAATGGCTGTGATATTGAAGTTGTTGCCTTACTATCTCCCAGATACGATCTAGAACAGTACGGTATATATGTTCACAATAATCCACGGGAGGCGGATGTTATTTTAGTTACTGGTGCGGTCACTGAACAGTGGAAAGAAAACCTAAGGCGGATTTATACTAAAGCACCTGAACCTAAAATAGTAGTGGCTCTTGGAAACTGCCCTATATCTGGGGATGTCTTTAATCAGGAAGGTGGATGTGTCAATGCACCTGTTTCTGACTTTATTCCAGTAGATGCTGAAGTATCTGGATGCCCACCTCGACCTTCAGAAATATTAGAAGCTATCTTAGCTGTGGCCCCTGGTGCCATAGCTGCTAAAGGGAGGCAAAAAGAATGATTTTACCTATAGGTCCAATTCACCCGGGATTAAAGGAACCTCTTCGTCTAAAGCTTAAAACTGAAGGAGAAAGAGTTGTAAGTGCAGAAATCGACTATGGTTATGTTCATCGAGGAATTGAACGCATAATGGTTGGAAAAACCTGGCAAAAATCCATTTATCTTGCAGAAAGAGTATGTGGAATTTGTTCTTATGTACACACCCAAACTTTTGCCGAAACATTTGAAAAGATATCAGATGAAAGAGCACCTTTAAGGGCCCAATTTTTAAGAGTACTTACCAATGAACTGGACAGAATACAAAGCCACTTACTGGCCAATTCCACATTTTTCAAGGCGGTGGAACATGAAACCCTATTCATGTACATGCTTCATTTAAGAGAACCGGTTATGGATGCCATTGAACTTTTAACTGGTAATAGGGTTAATATGGGATGGAATGTAGTTGGTGGAGTTAGAATGGATGTTAAAGAGGTTCATCTCCAACAAATCATGACCATAATGAATAAATTAGAAGTGGAATATCAAAAATACGTGGAAATGTACGAGCAAGGTCCTTTAATGGGATTGAGGTCTAAAAAGGTTGGTAGAATGACCAAAGAAGAGGCTATAAAATCCCGTGCTGTAGGGCCAATTGGTAGGGCTTCTGGTTTAAAACACGATCTTCGAGAAGACCATCATACTTACCGAGATAATTTTGACTTCAAAGTAATTTGGAGAAAAGATGGTGACGTCTTTGCTCGTAACATGAATCGTTTTGATGAGATTCCACAATCTATTAGTCTTATAAAACAAGTTATTGAGAATTTACCTGAAGGTGATGTCCGTAAAAAAGTAGATATTGGTGCAGGATTTGGAGAGTGGAGAAATGAAGCTCCTAGGGGTGAAGTTACCTATATGATTGAAACCAATGGTAATTTAATTAACAATGCCTCTATTAGAACTCCCAGTATCATGAATATTGATGCCTGTGCTAAGTACATGCTAAAAGACGTGGCTACTGTATCAGATGCCATCGCGGCCTATGCCAGTGTTGATCCATGTATTGCCTGCGCGGAACGTGTGGTAATAGTGGATGAAAAAGGCGGAGAAAAACAATTTCAAGGTATTTTCGATATTAAATAGAATAT
>CAYUFT010000074.1:0-4526 GCA_964444115.1 uncultured Methanobacteriaceae archaeon | reverse complement strand
ATTTACAATGTGATGGTGTCCTATGTCTTCTGTAATATGGTACATGTATGAGTTCGCTCGAAAATCATGGGCAGAGAAATTTGCTGGAGCAAAATCTGAACACGATATAGTAGAAAAACCTGATCGGTTTAGAGACTTTCCAGAAGTTTTCAAAGAATATTGTATTGGTTGTGGAGCTTGCACAGCAGCTTGTCCCGCGCCTGGAGCGATAAAATTAGTTAGGGATGAAGATACTGCAGATAATGATGGCCTAACCTATCCCGTAATCGTAATGGGTGCTTGTATTCGGTGTGGTTTCTGTGCGGAAGTATGTCCTACTGATCCTAAAACACTTACCTGTGGAGAAAATCACTTAATCCGCGAAGAATTTACTATTCTTCCTGTGGATAAGATGTTTGTTATTGATGATTATCTCTGTATTAGATGTAAAAAGTGCATGAAATCTTGCCAAGTAGATGCTATTCGTGAAGAAGACAATAAAATAATGGTGGACCAGAAAAAGTGCATTTCCTGTGGTGACTGTTTAGATGCCTGTCCAGTTAAAGGTGCTCTAAAAGGTATTTACATTTCAAATATAGAAGAGCAAAAACAGATTATCAACCTCATGGTTCAAACACTGGAAAAAGCCATCGAAGATCGTCAGGAAGACCTTAAACAACTGTCATCTGATAAAATATTCAAAATGGAATATCCTCTAGCAGAATTAAAGGAAAAAGCCCTTAATATAATCTCTAAAGAAGAAATGGTCGTGGATTTAATGGATAAAATCACTGACCGCTTGAAAATGAGAATTATCACCTGGGATGAAGAGAAGTGCACTAAATGTCGCTTGTGTGTAAAAGAATGTCCTTCTGGTGCTATATCTTATAATAAAGAAACTGGTGTCAAAAGAGATTCTAAAAAATGCTTAAGATGTAGTAATTGTTATCAAACATGTCCATTTGGTGTTGCTGGCTACTATACTGCTAGATTCCTTATTGACAAAAATTCTGAAGGTGAAGATGTGATTTTAATAACCCTAAAACCTTCACAATTACCAGTTGTTGATTAATTAAACTTATTAAATTAAAATCAAGTCTAAAATTAAAGGTTAAATTATCATAAAGTTAAATTATTTAAATTTATAAATCCTTGAATTTTATAAAATAAAAAAATATTAAAATTATTTAATATGGATTAAAGTCTCTTAGGAGTTGATTAGTATTCCTGTCACAACTAAAAAAGTCTTCAAACCCCTTAGGGAAGTTGAAGTGGACTATGAAATTGACCACAGCAAGTGTCAAGAGTGTAAAGATAGGCCTTGTTTGAAATCTTGCCCAGTGGAAGCAGTACATGAGATACCTCCAGATAACCACATTGAAATTGATGATAAATGTTTTGGATGTGTTTTATGCAGAGAAGCGTGTCCTTATGATGCTATTAAGATGAGAACCATTCTCTCAGAACCAATTCGAGAAAATGTTCCTAATATTAACCCTAAACTTTGTAGAAGATGTGGGGCCTGTGTTGGTGCTTGTAAGACCGGAGCTATTCAATTAATTGCCTCTGGAACTGAGGAAGCTCACAGTGTTATTGATGAAGATAAATGCGTAAGATGTGGGTACTGTTCTAGAGTTTGCCCTACCGAGGCCATAAAATATGGTAAGATTTTACCTCGATCTGTGGTTGGTGGAAAAGCAATTGTTGTCAACCAAAAAGATTGTATTGGTTGCATGACTTGTACTAGAGTTTGTCCTTCCAAAGGAGCAATTAATGTAGGTAAAATAAGTAAACTACCATATATTGATCCTTCTTATTGTGCACGGTGTGAGGAATGTTTGGAAGTTTGTCCTTCCACAGCTATTAAATATTCATCCAGAAAAAGAGCCTATGAGCAATTTTCTAAAATTAAAACTATGGAAATTGTATCAGAACTTCTTGAAAAAGAATCTGAAAAACTGGCCAAAGATGCAGGAAGAATTGACAATGTTTTAAACAAAATTTTAAGAGATGTTAGTTATCAAAATGAGGAAGATGAATTCTCAATTGATGTTACTTCTATTATAAAAGAAAAGATTGAAGGTTTTGTTGATTCTGGTCTTGAAATGATTGACATTAAAGAAATTATTGAATTCACTTCTCCTAAACGTCAAATAACTGTCATTGACGAGAATTGTATTGGCTGTGGTGCTTGCATGGCCCAATGCCCCGTTAATTGTATTGAACTGGAAATGCCCTCTCCAGTGCATATTGGCTCAGAATGTGTTTATTGTGGTAAATGCAGTGCCATATGCCCGGTCTCAGCAGTTGAATTGAAAGAAGAATATTTTGAAGCTGAAAATGATGAAATAATTCTTAAAAGGCGTAAGATAACTGGCCCTAGAAACGGGGAAGTCGAAGTTAATGATTCTATTTGTCAAGCTTGCGGCGTTTGTGTTAATAATTGCCCCGTAGATGCTTTAACACTTGAAAATGATAAAATTAGTGTTAATCAAGAAACCTGCATTGCCTGTGGTGAATGCCAGTCACTATGTCCTGTAAATTCAATTAAAGTTAGGGTAAAAGATTAATATTATTTAATGTTAATTGAAAATCTTAATTTAAATTATATTTTAATTGAATTACATTTAATTTGCTAGTAATTTACTTGCTTAGAAATTTTTATAATTTTATATTTACCATATTCCCTGGGAGGAGGCACTTTGCCAAAAAAAATATTTATTACTGATTGTGAAGGACCTTTGTCAGTTAATGACAATGCATTTGAATTAGCAGGCCATTTCATTCCTGATGGAGAAAAATTCTTCTCAGAAGTTAGCCATTATGATGATGTTCTGGTAGAAGAAGTAAAAAGGCCAGGCTATAATGCTGGTGATACTCTTAAGTTGATTATTCCTTTTTTAAAAGCATATGATGTAGATAACCAAAAAATCATTGATTTTTCTCGAGAAAATGTCATGATGGTTCCTGGTGCTACTGAAACCATATCTTATGTTGAATCTACCATGCCTTCATTCATAGTAAGCACCAGCTATGGCCAGTATATTAATGCACTATGTGATTTAACTGGATTCTCCTTTGAGAATACCTACTATACTCAAGCTGACCTGGATAAACATGTCCTTTCACCTACCGAAAAGCAAAGATTGAGGGAAATCAAGGACCTAATAGTTAAGGGTACTGACTTTGAGACCATGGATAAAATCTTCTTTGAAGAGCTTCCCCAAATGGAAATTGGCCAAATACTTCATGAGGTAAAAACTGTGGGTGGAGAAGGGAAAAAACTGGCAGTTGAGGACATCTTAAAAAAGAATGATGCCTCCCCAGATAGTGTCATGTATGTTGGTGACAGCATTACTGATGTGGAGCCCTTAAAATTTGCAAAGGAAAATCATGGAGTATCAGTTTCATTTAATGGTAATGAATTTGCCATCAATGCTGCAGATATTGCTATAATATCCAAAAACACCATAGCTACATCAATATTAATTGATCTACATTCTAAATTCAACAGTGACTATGTAAGAAGATTCGTGGAAGGTTACGCTATAGATCCTCAACGGGCATTGGCCAACTTTAGGGTAAGTTTCCAGCTTTTAGAGCAGTTTGAAGAAATATTTGGCTCCGAGTTACCTATAATTGCATTAATTAATGACGAAAACCGGGAAGAACTCCTCCAAAAAAGTTTACTATGTCGAAAAGAACTTAGAGGAGAATCTATTGGTAGTTTGGGATAATTTAATCATGAATTTTAATTGGGGAATAATTTGAAATATGGGATGCTTTGGAGTTAAAATAATGGAAATTAATGGAATAGAAATTGAGGATACTTACTGCGAGATTTTTGATGGGACTTGCGTAAGGGCCATTATAACTGGGGATAATGATCAAATAATTGAAAGAGCTGCCTATGATGCAACTTCCACTCCCGGTGCGGTTATTGGAAGAGTTGAAGGTGGTTTAGAATCATTTTTGGACTCCTCTAAAACTCCTGATGGTAGAAATGGTGCTATATTACAATTCTGGTTTGGATTAGATGATATGGAGAAATTCGAAGTAGAATTATCCTATAGAATTCGCCAAGATATACTGGTAAAACCATTTACTTCCATGTTCAATGCCACTCCTGATGCTGATGGTTTTATCGGCATGATGAAACAAGTGGGCCATTGTGGTGATGGTTATGAATGGGAAGAAGAATTATATGGTCGTAATATGATTATAGTTCCTATTGCTATTCCTGACTTTAAAATTGAGAGTAAATTAGGATATAAAACAGGTTTCATGGGTGCTAATTTCTGGTACATGTGTCAGACCAGAGAAGCAGTAATTGAAGCTGGCCAAAGGGCACTGGAGGCCATTAAAGAAGTTGAAGGAGTTATAACACCATTTGATATTTGTTCAGCAGCCTCTAAACCTGAAACCAATTATCCCTGGATTGGTCCTACAACTAATCATCCTTATTGTCCTTCACTAAGGCCCAAACTCAAAGAACAGTCTTTAGTACCTGAAAATGCAAATTTCATTCCAGAAATAGTTATTAATGG
>CAYUFT010000073.1:0-10970 GCA_964444115.1 uncultured Methanobacteriaceae archaeon | reverse complement strand
AATCCACTAATTTTTATAATTCTTTTTAAGGCCTTTGATGTAATAATTGGCCCATAGATAGGCCACAACACATCCCAGACCTCCACCCACAACTATGGCCCACCATACTCCTTGAGATCCCATATTTAATACAAAAGCAAACAGATAGGCAAAGAATGAAATGAAAACTACTTCCCGGAGCACGGTAAGTATCAGCGAGGTTATTCCTTTTCCCATGCCTTGGAAAACTGAACTGGCAGTTATTCCCAGGGGAACTGTTAGATAGAACAAACACATCACCTGTAAAAACGCAGCAATAGCCGGGGCCATGAAAGCACTCTGGGAGGAATATGCAAATATGCTGGCAATATTTTGAGCAAAGATATAGGTGAGGACACTTGTGACTAAAGCAATTCCCACCCCTAATTTAGCTGAGTAGTGGAGGGTTTTAGTAAGATTTTCGTATTTTCTAGAGCCGTATGCTACTCCAGAAACAGTTATGGCAGCAGTTCCAATCCCTATGGGTGGAATCATGGCCATCATAACTACTCTCCATCCGGCGGTATAAACGGCCACTGCCTCGGCTCCGCCGGTTATGACCAGGACTAAATTTAATACTATGCCTAAAATTGACATCACAAATGACTCGGCACTGGCTGGTAGGCCCACGGCCAAAATATTTTTTACTACTTTCCAGCTTGCTTGGAAATCTTTTCTGGAAAAAGAAACATAAGTATCCTTTTTTAGAAGCAACCAGTAAATCATAAAGATACAGGAGAGGCCAGAGGAGAGAACTGTAGCCCAAGCAGCACCACTAACTCCCCATCCAAAGTAATAGATAAATATGGGATCTATAATTATATTTAAGATGGCTGTGGCGGCCATGGCATACATGGGTCTTTTTGCATCTCCTTCTGCCCTTAAAATACCTGAGGCTACACTGGAAAATATGATGAATATTAAACCTCCAAATACGACCTGCCCGTACTGAATGGCCAAATCCAGAGTTTCACCGGCCCCCATAACCAGAAGGATGCTGGGGAGAAATATTAAGAGAACTGCAGTTAAAAATACTGAAATCACTATGGTGAGAATTATGGAGTGCGTGGCAGCATTATCTGCACCTTTTTTATTCTTTGCACCTATGCAACGGGAAATTAATGATGCTGCTCCTGCCCCCAGTCCATTACCCAGTCCCATGACTATCATAAATAGTGGTGTGACAAATCCCAGGGCTGCCAGAGCATTAGGCCCTAGACCAGCTACCCATATACTGTCTGCTAAATTATAGGCCATGATTAGGAGCATGGAAATAATCATAGGAACTGAAAGCATACGTATGGCCTTTTTAGGGTCTCCAGTTATAGCGGAGATTCGTTGATCCACGTCACTGGCTGGATTTTTATTAGAACTCATTATTTTCTCCATAATAGTATATTATAATTACCTGGTATTCGTATATTATAAATGAATATATTACTGTGTAGTTTGATATTTAACTACAATAAAATCATTATTTTAATAAAAAGGAGTTAAATTAATTAGCATCCTGAAGTAAAATAGAGATTAAATTTTATTTTAAGGAGTAATAAACTTTGGGGTGAAATAGTTAAAATAATAGTATTTTTCTCCACCCATAAAAACTATTTGAAAAGTTCTGAATTATTAATAATTCATTTTTTAGAACAAATATATGTTAAAAAATTTCCTTCTATTATTTTTGAGTCAATTGAAAAACCTGTTTTTTCAAATAAACCATCCATAATCCAGTCATATGTACTGAATTCCTCTTTAATATGGATTAAAGTTTCATGGGCCATGGGGTCTCCAGCTACACAACGAATATCTTCTATAATACTATTAATGGCATTTTCATGGTCTTCAGGATCAAATGTAAATACCAAATCAGAATAATAAAGTTTTCCGCTGGCCTTTAAAATGTTGGCCATCTTAAGCAAGGCTATGGATTTCCAGAAATCAGGAATGTGGTGTAGGGCGAATTTGGAAACTATTTTATCCACTGCTTCTCCTTCGTGTGAATAAGTTAAAAATCCGCCGCAATAGGTTTCGATATTATTAATATTCTGTTTTTCGGCCTTTTTTTTTAAAATATTTAGCATTTCTGGAGATAGATCTACACAGACAACTTTTTTAGAATATTGGGCCAGATTTAGGGCAATTTCGCCAGTACCACAACCAAAATCAAGCACCACATCTTCTTTTGTTATTTTTAATTTCTCCACCATATCTTCAGTTTCTGCCTGGAAATCCCTGAACTTCTGGTGCTGATTATCGTATTCTTTGACAATTTCTGAATCTAAATAATCTACACCTATCTGTTTTTCGCTAAAGTACCATGCTGGATTTGTTTTCATATTAAAATTCCTTATCAGTTTCTTTAAACAGGGTTTATATATTATCTATTAACTATTTTAAAATTTAACTATTTTCTGGGATTAACTTCGGCCATTAATCAATTATATACTAATTAATTCTTGGGCATAGATTTATAAATTAATATATTCATAAAAAAAGTGATGAAAAGAATAACTAAAAAGCCTTGGTTCATGTCTGCCTCCAAAGAAATTAAGTGGAAAGATAGGGGACGTCCAATAACTTGGCAGGGATGGGCTTTCACAATTTTCTATTTCATTTCCATTATTTTTTTAGGATATTATGCACCATTTTTCATAAATGAATATGGAACATTCTTCCCTTTCATATTAGGACTTAGCATGCTTCTCTATCTTATAGTTGTTCGATTAACTTCTGATACGGATAATAGTCCTTCTGGAATTACCAGTGCCGAGATAAGTAAAATGCTTAAAGAAAAAAGAAAAAAAGGATGAAATAGCAATTCCTGAATATTAAATTTTTTAAATCAACTCTTTTTTGTTCATAATGTTAACCAAGGCCAATATGGCCACAAAAATCATGGTGAAAACCGTAATCAGGGCCATGGATATGGTAATATCATTGTACTGGTAAAAAACCGATAGTATAGTTCCCAAGGCGGTTATGCCATAAATAGCCACGGCCTCACTCCAATAAGATTTATTAAATATTTTAGAAAGTTTTTCTGGTTTTAGAATATCGTATCTGGAAATATACAGAGCAAATATCTGGAAAAAGAGGTATACTACCAAGAACCACCCAAAGAAGTTGGATATGGGAACTCCGAAGTAAGCTCCGGGGGTGGTCCATACCCAGAGGCTCTGTAAAGTTGATGAAATAGGGTCCACCGTTAAATCCCACATTACCATTAGAAAGGCCGCTATGAATGGTACCATAAATACTTGTTTTCCTTGAAGCTTTTTTGTGTATTGATCCGTTAATACATGGGCCAACATCCAGGCCAGATAACCTATGGCAAAATAGGCGAATATTATGATTAGGGGCACGGTTAAGAGTCCCAGGCTGGGAGAATAATGATAAAAACCAAAGGGGAAACCCGTCGCTATGCTCAGATTTTCAAAAAAGAAACTAACTGCCCAGGTGATCAGGAAAAAGATTGCAATGTTTTTTCCACCATATCGTTCTCTTCCATGCAATACTGCTAGAATAAATAGAAGTGCAGTTACCAGAAAAGAATCCAGTGCTAGCAAGTTAGAGTTTTGATAGGTGAAAATTAAAAGAATATTAACCATTAAAAATATGAATATTAAAGACCACCTGAGTTTGCTAAAAGTTTCCTTAAACATTATAATCCCCTAGAATTAATTATAATCCTAAATACCCCTAATTTTATTTTATAAGTGTATTCTACTTGAATATTAATAACCCGCATGTTAATTCCTACTTTTCTATGATTTTTAATTATAATAATGTTTACTGATAGAACTACAGTTTAATGGAAATATTTCGCAAGTTCTTTATGATATTAACTACAAATTAAATACTATGACAGGTTATTCTGCAGAAGAAAAATCTAAACTCTTAATAGAATTTGAGAGCTTTAATAAGGCCATTAAAGAGTTCATAGGGGAAAAGTTTGGTGAGGACTTTGCTAAAACTGCTGCTTTTCAAATAAAAAAAGAATATAATTCTCTTCTAGAAGACATGCCCTATATTGGAGGTTCTGATAATCCATTAACCATCACCATTACTTCTACCACCCAATATTTGGCTGTTTACTTGGTTTTGAAAAGAAGGGGAAAAGATTTGAAGGATATTGGCGAAATCTGCTACAAGCATGCTGATGATTTTTTTAAAAATAACTCTGATGAGATAACGCCCATGGATAATCCTCAAGTTATAGGATTTCTTAAATATATGGCCAGTGAATCGGAAAATAGGATATATCCTGGAGATTTTGTTTTTGAATTTGTGGAAGGGGAAGACTTTGATTTTGGCCTGGACTTTAAAGAATGTGCTATCTGCAAATTTTTCCAAGAGAAAGGGGCCGATGAATTTGTTCCCTACATGTGTGCTACAGACATACCTGAGAGTAAATATGGCTGTCTGGGATTAAAAAGGACATTAACTTTGGCCGAGGGTGCTGATAAGTGTGATTTCAGGTATAGAAAAGGGGCCCCGACTGAGATTGTTTCTACAGTGATTAATGAGGAAGACTTTTGATTATCTAGAAAAATTTATTATTTTTATTTTTATTTTGAATAGCTACTTTTTATTTTAAAAATTGTTGTTTAAATTTTAAAAAAATGAATATTTTTATTAAATAGTTATCCACCTATTAAGTTATTTATATTTATTAAAATAATTCTTAAAAGGCTTAGATAATTATATGCGTGTTTTGGTGAAAGAGTTTTTAAAGACTGGAAAGAATATTTAAACAGATATCAGGAATCTGATGAAAAGTGCTAACAATATAATAAGTTAAATTTTAGGAATTTTTTGAAAAGACACGGAATAAATGTATATGAATGAAATATAAGAAAAGTATTTAGGATTTTCTAGGAATGGTGTATATTATGATTAATGATTATATATTGAAAGAATTTGAAGCTACAAAAGAGTATGAAGAATGGCAAGAATCACTATTTGCCATTATTGGATATACTATGGATGAAAAACTTACTGATGAAGAATTGGCTGGGGAATTAATGGCGGATCATCTTAAGGCAAGTCTCGAATTAGGGAAAGGATTAGAGCTGGCAAAATATGAATCTGGGAAAAAGATGAGTGATGAATTTCTGCGAGAAAGCCATGGGGAATGATAATCGATAAATGGCTGATAGAAACTCAGAATAAATCATAATGTATATAATTTGATATATTTTTTATTTTAAAAGAATATAATTTACTATTCTTCTTATTTTTGGGCCCATGAACTGGATATTATTTCATTCAAATAAACCAGTTCAATAACATATTCTAAATATTCTTCTATTAATCTGAGCTATTTTTCTGTGTGATAACAGATATGAAACTTATAAATTCATAATAATAACATTAACCGCGAAAAAACCAGGCAAAAGAACCACGCAACTGTTAGTTACAATTCAGTTTGGATCAGTTACATTCATCACGACCGATACAAAATCCTATTGGGGTTGAAAAAATTTCATGAAAATAGAAAACTTAGGGCATTATTAATTCAATAATAATAGATTAGTTATTATAAACCTAACAAAAATAGAATACATTACTAATTGAGTTGATTAATATGGATTGGAAAACTATTGGAATAGGTGCGCTCGTTAATGTCGCTTTAACTATTGGCTTGTCATGGATATTCTTACCATTATTCTTTTTAGGCCCAATTGTAGGGGGATTCATAACATCTTACCTCAGTAAAGGATTTGAAGACTATGAGGTAATGGATGAAAAAGACGGGGCTGTGGTAGGGACCATGTCTGGAATAATCGGAGGTATATTAATAGGTTTATTATTAATCATGGGCCTGGGGAATATAAGTGCCATTAATGGGTTGATATCTAATGGATTTGGTTTAATAGTAACCGCATACATTATAATTCAATTATCGGTCATTATGAGTTTAATTTTAGGATTAATAGGCGGAATCTTGGGAGTTGTTGTGAAAAAGTAAAGAAGTTTATGATTAAGCACTAGATAAGATATTTTATTAAGATTTCATAGTTTGATAAAGGGGCGTTATTTATGGATGAAAAAAAATTATACACTAAAGATTCTGTAACATCTTATGACGGCACTAAAATTGGATATCGTCAAATAGGCAGTGGCCCAGGTATTATTCTTCTGCACGGAGGAATAAATGCATCACAACACCTTATGAAGCTCGCTACTTTACTATCAGATGAGTTTACAGTATATATTCCTGACCGTAGAGGTCGTGGGATGAGTGGGCCAATTGGTGATAATTATACTATAGAAAAGGAAGATGAAGATCTGGATGCCATCATTAAAAAAACTGGTTCACACTATGTCTTTGGAACGGCTGACGGTGCCCTATTTGCACTGCATGCTGCAATAAATAATTCAGATATCCATAAAGTTGTGGCCTATGAACCCCTAATCTTCTTTGGCCAACCAGGGATTGAAGAATTCAAAACCATCATCCAGCACTATGATGAGCATATGGTTGAGGGTGATGTGGCTGCGGCCATGGAAAGCTTAACCAAGGATTCTAAGAAATATATGGTGATTAATATTGCTCCGGATTTTATTCTGGTTCCTATTTTTAAACTCGCACTAAAATATGATGCTCGGAAAGTCAAGGGCGATGATGTATCTCTACAGGAGCTTCTCCCTACACTACACGACGAACTGGAAATCGTTCAAAACACAGAAGGAACATTGGAAAACTACAAAGATGTTTCTGCAGAAGTATTATTACTGGGTGGCAGCAAAACGGAACCCATGTTAAAAGAAACCCTCCATGCTCTGGATAAACTAGTCCCTCATTCTCATTTGGTGGAGTTGGAAGGATTAAACCATGGATCGGCACAGGACTATGGTAATCCAGAGCCTATTGCACAGGAAATAAAGAACTTTTTTAGAGAAATAAAATAGGCCATAATTTAACAAATAGCAAATAATAACGAATGATAAACATGCTAATCAAAAATAAAAAACTGGCCATTGTCGCGGCAATTTTAACATTTATAGCATCATCAGTGATATTTACAGGCATTATACTTTTCATCGGTAAAATACCACTCTCAGCCCTATGGGATGGCCAGAATCAGCTCTATTTCTTCTCTGCAATTTTACTAGCTGGGGCCTGTGCATCCATTGTTTATGGCCGGGGTGGCACTGAAAAGGCAGCAAGGGCAGTCCAAGTTGTGGACGAAATGATGGGGATAGAAGTCAAACAGAAGGACATGTGGAGAATATTGCGGGCCGTGGAACAAATGCCTCCTTTTGCAGTGAATCAATATGTTTCAGGCAATATAAATGGAGTAGAATGGTTTGAAGACCAGATACTAAATTACAAAAGTAAACTAGATGATGATGACCTTTTAAAAATAAGGAAAGTTGTGGAAACGCCGGTGGATGAACTTCAAAAGGTAATGGAAAAGCTCTATGAGGTAACCACTCTGGAGCAATTTAAAATACTGGCCCAACCAGATGCTGAGGAATTAATTACCATTAACTTGCAGGAATTTAAAAAAATTCTATTTGAGGAATAAGATTCATTATATAAATAAAAAATAATATTTTTTTCAATTAAAAACTAGAACTTTTTTATAACTTTTTTTTAATTAATAAAATTATTTAGAATAAAAATAAAATAAAGGTTTTATTTTCTTTTTGGAAGTAAGCATCCACCAATAACCAATACCAGGGCCAATAACAAGTAATTTATGGGCATTCCTGTGTTTTGCATAGTAATAGTGCTCGCTGCATTCGCTATGGTTTTTCCAGTTGAGTTTCCCTCATCCGGCAAGGGTACGTCTCCAATTCTCACCAAGGTCTGAACGGTTTGATAGTCAGAGGCAGTTAAGGTAGCTAAACCTTCACCTTCATCTGCCCTTAAAACAGCGGAGGCCCGGCCATTGGTCCAGGGAAGAGTAATAGATTTACTTCCTACATTACCTAAATTAGTGGTAAACGTTACTTGGGCCCCGCTGAAGAACATGATTGCATCGCTGCTATGATCAAAGCCTTCTGAATCCTGATAAACCTGGGCGGTGATAGATGAATTTTGCCCTAGTTGGATATGTGATGGTTGGGCAGTGATATTTAAAACCAGCCATGGTGAATAATCTAGTGACCCATTACCTTTTAAGAATTTATTAGTCCCGGGGTCGCTGTTGATACCATACCAGTTGAAAGGGGCACTGGTATTGCTTGGTATATTATCTTGGGCATCAATTACTTTATGATAAGCATCTATAATGGCAGTCACATCTTCCTCAGTTAAATTGGTTCCATAATGTGAAAGTAGATATTCTCTAATTTCACTGTCAATGGGAAGGGCATTGCCCTGACTAATTGTACCGGCCTCACTGCTATTTATGTTCTGGATGTAGTGTTGGAAATTTACTATACGGTTATAATGGATAATGGTGTGATTTCCATTAACGGCCATGCCTTCCCCAATTCCTGTCCCTTCTAGATTGTTCCCGTTAAGAGTGGCAGTTCCATTAAGTGGACTTTGCACCAGGATATATTTGGTCCGGGGACTGTTCACCTGGGATATGATGTTATTTTGAAGGTAGGTATTTCCCAGGTTCACTGACTGAATACCAGAACTTATGTTGTTGGATGTGAGGTTAGAAATATTATTTTTATTTATTCTGCCAGTGGATTGTAAATTGGTGTAATCAACACCTGCAAATGAAATACCAACTGCTATTTTGTCTGATTTGAAGTTAAATATATTATTTTCAAAAATAGAAGAATCTCCTCCACATAATTGCACAAATGAAATTCCTTTAATGGTGCTGTTTGCACCGGAGCTATTAATGCCACTAATATTATTTTTAGAGATAGTTAAGTTGCTTGAGGTGGTGGTATTATTGTTTTTATCAAATCCCATGGCCACCACTGAAAGCCCGGTACTGGTACTGTTTACTCCGGTATTGGTAACCTGGGTGATGGTGTTTTCCATTAATTTCATGGTAGAAATGCTTCCATTTAAGGCCAAGGCTACCACTGAGACCTGTGTCATTTTTCCCATACCATAGATTTCAGAGATCATGTTCTTTGAAACCAGGATACTATCCAGACTGGAATTGGTGCTCATTATAAATGTGTCCAGTGCCTGGGCCGTGTCATTGCTACTATTAATATTGCTTATATTGTTTCCAGTTATAGTAATACCTGTGGTGCCGGTGATGTTTATGGAGGCTAATGAAATCCCGGTTTTAGGGCCCGATCCCATCATGTCACTTATTCTGTTCTCAGTTATGGTAGGGTAACATCCAAAAAGAAAAATCCCGTGTTCTTGGGCCTTTGATATATTATTGCCCTTAATTATTATATGATCACTTACTGCAGCTATTCCATTTAATCCACCGTTAATTTGGTTATCTTGGATTTTGCAGTTATCTGGGCTGATGATTGTACTGGAGTTATTTATAATAGGATTGTATCCCACCTGAATACTGCTATTCAATACACCAGATATGGAATTGTTTTCTACCAGAGTACTGTTACCCAGGATCTCTATTCCAGTGGTTCCCCCAGTTATATGGTTATTTTTTATAATGCAGTTGTTAACACTAACATTAATGCCGGTACCTGAGGGGGAATTAATAATGGTAAATCCTTTTATGGTGGTGCCACTGGCATCATCAGTTCCATTTTTTATCACTTTAAATCCAGTATTTGCGGGCATCAGAGTTACATTATCGCCAGCATTGGATTGTATGGTCAGTTTTTTATTTATCACCACATCTTCTGCATAGGTGGCCTGGTGCACATTTATAATGTCTGAGTCAGTGGAAGCATCAACAGCCTCTTGAATAGTGTTATAGGTTTGACTAGGGCCTACTTCCAGTTGGGCTGCTGATACTGGAGCTAAAAATAAAACTAAGATAATTAAAAAGACTATAATTGATTTAATGGTGGCTGGTTTCATTTAATCACCATTAAAATGAATACTTGATACATACGACTTTTTCCCCATAATAAACCCCTCAGCCCATTATTTTCAGTAATAAATTGATAATATATATTGTTTACTACTTATTAAATATTGTTAAATGACTATGGAATTGATTTGGAGGTATTTGCTGGTGAATTTTAATTTAAAAAAAATAGTAATGGTTTAATGAAAAAGGATTTATATTTTAATTTAAAAAATAATTTCTTTTACCATTCTTAACATTAAATGTGGGAGGGATTGGTTACTTACAGATAGGCCTTATTTCAGCAGTAGTTATAATAATTAATTAATGGTGCATTTATTTTAAATGTATTGAGATTAACTATGCATTAATTAAATGAAATTTTGTTTATATATGAATTAATATTGTACTTAATTCGCAAATTCTTCAGGGGAGTGTCTTTTTCATTATATTCTCAAATCGGGTCTTGCTAATGGGATGATAACTTAATATTTCACCATCATAGATAAGACAGAATGATCCGAAAGCACAGGGTGAATTTTGAACATCCGAGGCATCATTTAAATCAACCAGAATGGTTTCCAGTTTGAATTTATTTTTGGCTGATTCTATAATGGCATTAACATTTTTTTCAGTGTAGGGGCACTGGACTGAGCGGAGGATGGTCAATCCCTCAGAGTATTCTTTTAAAGACGCTCCCATATCTTTTCGGAACTGGGGATTGGGTGATTTTTCATCAAACTTCTTTACCAGCAAATCAAAATCAGGTTTAACACTATCCACTATCTGAAAACCTTTATTCAGGAATATATCATTACCTACCATGAAGGGGCCTTTTCTGGTGACTACGGCCACTCCCAGCATGTCCTTATCCCGGGCCTCTTTAATACATTCCTCCAGTAACCTGTAAGCCATTCCTTGACCTTTAAATTCTTTCCGGAAGCCTACAAAGATGCAGTGAATAAACAGATAGCCTTCGGCTTTCACCGGACGGTGGGCTTATTCTCCTGGATAGTCTTCCAGCATTCCCTT
>CAYUFT010000072.1:7959-11085 GCA_964444115.1 uncultured Methanobacteriaceae archaeon | reverse complement strand
ATAATTTATGGGATTTATTCTTTCAGTTTATTTTGGCAGACTTTTGCAGCGAGTATCACTATTAGCTTTTTACTGGTGATTTTAGTGGTGCTTTGTTTAGCGTTAATTTACCTGGGTATTCGCAATTTCTTACTTAAAAAAGAAGTTGATAATTATAAAAATAAATTAAATCAGCTTAAATTTGAATTAGAGCGATGTAAATCCAAATCAAACCCTGAGAAAGAAAATGAAGACATTAATATTTGATATTTATAATAGGGATAATTCTATTTTTATAAGAGAAAATTAAGGAAATATTAACCAACTTCGTAATATAAACGTTTAACGAACTTCAGCAAAACATCAACTCAAATAAATACATCTAATTTTTAAAACACAATTCTTAAATTTAATCCTTAGCACCCAATTCTTAGCATCTAATTAGTTTTTAACCTACTTAAAAACCTTATTTTTTCTATTTAAATTCAGATATATTCTATTTTTAAATTTTGTCAAAGATAGCTCTTTGAACTGCAGAAAAAATTAATTTAATAAATAATCTAATGAAATTAAATTAACCAATTAATTATTAATATTAATAATGCCATTTTTTAAATAATGGTATTTTTTTAAATTCCCAAAAAATATATATGGTATTTTATTTAAATATACTATTGTAATAAATTGGATGCTATGCCTATCCAACCAATGTTGGTATTTTAGTAATAAATTGGATGCTATACCTATCCAACCAATGTTGGTATTTTAGTAATAAATTGGATGCTATGCCTATCCAACCAATGTTGGTATTTTATTGCTTATAGGGTATGGAGGAATTCAAAATGGAAGTGAAAAGAGTGAGCAGCCAAGAAACGAAAGAGTTGATAAAACAGGTTGATAGTCAAGGACGTATAGTTATTCCCAAAAAATGGAGAAATAAACATTTAAAAAATAATAAGTCAGTTACCTTAACTATGCTGGATGGAGAAATTATAATTAAAAGCCATCAACCGGTTGACATCACCAAGCACTTTAACTCTCTCAAAGTTAACCTCAAATCAGATATATCTAAATGGGATGATGTTAAAAGAGAATTACTTAAATAAGGCCCAATAGGCGGTTAAATATATGAATAAGTTTGTGGATACCAATGTATTTATTCATGCCATGCTTCCAATGAAAGATGGGATGAATGAAAAAGAAAAGAGAATAAAGCAAAATTCCATGGAGATCTTGACCAGGATTCAAAATGGCGAAGTAGTTTTTATAACTACACTTCAAATAGCTGAAATTATGAATCTTCTAGAACGATGGCAAGGCCATGAAATAGCTAGAGATATATTGAAGTTTTTAGTAGAATTATTTAATGTAAAGATTTTTGAAATTACAAATAGGGAACTTAGTGATGCACTTGATTTGTTTGAAAAATATAAACATAATAAAATAGGCATTAACGATTTAATTACCTATGTATCTATGAAACGAAATGATATTCAATATATCTATAGTTTTGATAGTCATTTTGATCAATTTCCAGATATTAATCGTCTGGATGAATAATTATAGTGCTTATTTGCATTTATTCAAAAATTAATGTCTATTAAAAAAATGAATTGTTTTAATGTTTTCACTTATTTTTATAGACAATCAAACTGTCTGGACTCTTGCCCCGAACTTTATCCAGAACCTTCTGCTCTTCCAAATCTTTAATAACCTCTGCTCGGAATTTTAAATCATCACGGGCCTCATCAAGCAGTTTCTTGGTCACATGAATTCTGTGCTGGATTTTGTTATTTTCATCTTCAATTTTTCGTATATCTAAGAGTTTTAAATCCATTTTCATAAGCTCTAATTCTCTCAGACGGCTGTTAAGATCTTCTTTTTCTTCTCTAATTTCGGATAATCTGCCCTGACACATATGTAACTCTTTAAGTGTTTTATCTAATTGATATTTAGTTTCTAATAGTTCAACTTCCAGTTCTTGGATTTTAAGTTCCAAATTCTCTGTTTTTACTGGTTTATCATCAGAATTTTTATTATTTTCAATGGGCATGCTCCTTCTCCTATTAATTCTTAATAATAATGGTTTCAATTTCTAGTATTCTTCTCCTTAATAATTCTTAACTAAAAGTATTTACAATTCTTGCTCCTTAGTGAATCATTATTAACTAAAAGTATTTTAAATTAAGTTAAACCAATCAATAACAAGGCCACTCCTAAATAGATGGCCAGGGTGATTATATCACTTACAATTGTGGCCAGAGGCCCGGTGGCAACTGCTGGATCGAAATTTAGTTTTTTAAAGATTAGTGGTGATATGGTGGCTATAATCACTGATGCTATAATACTAAAAAACATGGAAAGGAATATTATGGCGCCTAATAAAGGATTTGATCGGGTTATAAAGGCCATTAGTCCGGCTAAAAGTCCAGATACCAGGGCTATAACTGCGGCCACCTTTATTTCTCGAATAATATAAAACCTCATATTTAGGTGGGTATCCAGGGCCATGCTCCGAATAATTAAGGCCTCTGATTGGGTACCGGCGGCGTCACTCATATAGACCATGATGGGAATGAATGCGGCCAGTGCAATGAAACTGGATAGGAGACTTTCAAAACGAGCAATAAGTGAAGCAGCAGCAATACCACCCATAACTCCAATTATGAGCCAGGGAAGTCGGGAACGAATCATGTGTGCGGAGCTGGATTGAATAGAGGTATATTCATCCCCTACCTTGTGAAAAATACCTCCAAATTTGAATATATCTTCCTGAACTTCTTTATTAAAAATGCGCAGGATGTCGTAGTGGGTAATTATTCCTAAAAAATCATTTCCATTTTCAATTACGGGAATTGATTTTAATCCGTGTGATAGGGCCAAGTAAACCACTTCTTCCGGTTCGGTATTTTTAGTAATGGATATGGGGTCCGGGTGCATTACGGCACTGGCCTTAAGAGGATGGTCAGAACTCAATAAT
Organism: uncultured Methanobacteriaceae archaeon; assembly: GCA_964444115.1. Taxonomy (GTDB): domain Archaea; phylum Methanobacteriota; class Methanobacteria; order Methanobacteriales; family Methanobacteriaceae; genus UBA349. Next base: position 8,126 of record CAYUFT010000072.1, on the reverse strand, counting down.
TTTTTTATGGAAATAACTCCTTGCAGTGAATTGGAGTCATCAAGAACGTAAATATAATCAATATTATCAAATTCAATACTATTAGTTTCCAGGTATTCCTCCAATTCTCCTATGGTCTGATTTAGAAGGCAAGTGGGAACTTTAGAGGTGATTAAATTTTCTATTTG
>CAYUFT010000072.1:1445-7859 GCA_964444115.1 uncultured Methanobacteriaceae archaeon | reverse complement strand
TTATTATCATAAAGCTTTAAGTTTATTTTAGAATTTAAGGATTCATTAACTTTAGAAGTCATCTCACCCTGGGATGGAGCAGGTAAATCCACGCCTTTAGTTCGCTCAGCATCGATGTGGAGCCTATGATTTTTATTAGAAACCTCAATTATTATTCTATCATGATCTACTTTTAATTTCTTTATGTGGGATCGGTTATAGGTGCTAAACTTGAATAGTCGACCATTTAATAGAAATCCGAAAATGAATCCGGTAAAATAATTTTTCAGCCAGGGTATCTTAGCAATAGAACCAAAGAGTGACGCATCTTCCTCTTCAAAGTGGTTACTCTGCATCCATACCCAGGAAGAAGGCATGGAAGTTCCCCAATCTTTTTCTAAATAACCCTTTCCCTTATTAAAATCCTTTTTTTGATTATTTATTTCAATGTATCCCTTTACTTGATGGTTGAAACTTAAAACTCCGTGATAACATTCCATGAATGGAACAAAGGAGTACCAACCCATAACTCCTGGTGAAAATACACTAACGGGCCAGGGTGTGATATTTTTAAATTCAAAACGGGCCTTTATTTGAAGTGAATCTTTATTTAAATTTAAGTGGAGTTGGTGGTGTGAGAAAAAATTATCTGCAATTTTCAGCTTAAATTCACTTTTTGAGGCTTTAAATTCGTCAATATCAAATTTAAAGTAGTTCATTTGGTGATTTCTGGCATCAAAAACCATTATAAATGCATGGGATTTCTCTTTTTCTTTAGGAAGGGAAATACCAGCTATTATGGCAAAGGCCAGCTCTTCACTGGCATCTACTAATTTGTAGTACCAACCTTCAAAGTACCCTTTCTTAGTTTTACTTCCCTGAAACTGAGAGGGATTGTATTTTTTAAACATTTAATAAGTATATGTATATTCAATTTTAAGGCTTTTTTGTTTTAGTTGAATGGCATGTCATGAATTGCTTTATTTTTTTGTTTTAGGGGTGGGTGGATGATAGGGTGATTTGGTTTATTGAATGACCTGTAGTGAAAGTGCTCAATTTTTATTTATTAAATATTTTCATATTTTTTTTATATCCTGTGATTTTTTACCAATATTGATACTCCTTAACAATATGGCCTTTTAAAGAACACATTATATTTATTAATTACCAATTACAAATCTTGTGGTGCATGAGTTTAGCTCGAATTTTAATTGTTGAAGATGAGGCAATTACTGCCCTGGAACTTACTCGAAGACTGGAAAGATGGGGGTTCGAAGTCGTAGGGGATGTGGCCAGTGGTCAAAGTGCTCTGAAAATGGCGGAGGAGCTTAAACCAGATTTAATTATAATGGATATTAATCTAAAAGGAACAATGGATGGTGTGGATACTGCCAAGGCCATATGTCAAATATATGACGTTCCTATTATATTTTTAACTGCTCATGGTAATGAAAATATTATACGCAAGGCCCAAGCTGTGAAACCAGCGCATTATATAATTAAACCTTACCGGGAGAATGAATTAAAATTTGCAGTGGAGAGTGGAATTGAAAACCACAAAGTATTCATGGAACTTAAAAAGAACGAACTGTCTTACCGGTCCATGGCCAAAAACATTCCAGGAATTGTTTATAGAACTTACCTGGATGAAGAACCTCACGTTGAATTTTTAAATGATTATTTAATGGATATTACTGGTTATTCTCCCAGTGATGTTGAAAAAATAGATTTGGCCGTACTGGGATCTCTAATTATTGAAGAAGATTTGAAACGAGTATTGGATGCTATTAATGAATCTATTAAAACCGGACTCCCTTATGAGGTTTCTTATAATATTAAGGATCGTGAGGGTAATCTTAAATTAATGGAAGAAAAGGGAAGACCAACCTTAAATGCTCATAAAAATGTAACTTCTCTAGAAGGAGTTATTTTTCATGCTCCTCACTAGCTAGGGATTAAAAAAATTAGAATAAAATATTTTTATGGCTTGTTTTTGGATTTTAAATTAAAAAGAATAGAATAGAAGATTATTTTCATGGCTTGTTTTTTGGATTTTAAATTAAAAAGAATAGAATAGAATATTATTTTTATTGTTACTTTTTGATTTAATTATTTCCTATCTTTAAATTCCAGGAGTATTTTACAATTTTGGCCTTCATAATCTTTTAATGGCTTTAAAAGTTTAACATGTCCATCAAAACTTGCTGGTTCAAAGTCTTGTTGTTTAAAAAAGTACATGGGACTCTTTAAAGATGGTGTGGTTAGAACTTGTAATCGTATTATGGGCCCATAAATACTTATTTCGTCTTCTACGATGTCTATTATTGGTTTGGGGTTGTGATCTATGAAAACGGAATTTTTTTTATTTTCATAGGGTGCTTTTTTTACTATTCCTTCATAATGCTTAATCATGGTATAACCATTTAGAGCTAATTAATTTAATTATGTATTAAGTGCATACTTATATTAATATATTTTATTATAAGTAATATTAATATGTTATTATTTTTTTGTATAATTTAGTTAATAGTATTTTTAATTATTTTATTTATTAATATTAATATGTTATTATTTGGGTATAATTTTTTATAGTTACTGGGGTGGGCTTGATTTAATTGAAAACTAATTCCGAGTAGGGTTAACTTTAATTTCAATTTTTAGTAATTTAATTCCGACTAGCATTAACTTTAATTTCAATCTTAACCAATACTAGTATTATGAGTAAAAATTATCTTCCCGAAGAAATGGAATTTTGTTATTTCAAAATAGATTCTGGATTCACCTGCGTAAAATTAGATGGAAGTAAATTGATAGTCACGGGCCCTGAAGATGATATAGTGGAACCTTCCTCTGAAAAATGGATGGCCTTCTGGGAAACCCTAGAAGAAATTGGTGTTGGAGAATGGCAAGACGACTATGATCGATGTTGTTTGGCCGATGGTTACAGTTGGGAACTAAAAATAATACATGATAACTATTCCATTGATTCTACTGGAATGAATCATGGCCCTACCCGGGTGGTTGGTGAAGAACTGGTTTCTTCCATGGATGAATTTTTAGTGGCCCTGGAGGAGCTCAGTGGCGTTGAATTTTAATAGAATTTAGGGTATATTGGGGATGTTATTGGTGCTGAATTTAGAATTTATAGTATAATTGAGGATGTTATTGGTGCTGAATTTTAATAGGGAGGAATATTAGTGGAAATTGGAAAACTAAATGCCTATTACTTGAAATCGGAATTGAAAGTAGGAAAAACAAGTACTGAAATAGCTCAGGCCCTGCTCTGCAGTGCCACCGAGGAAGAACTTGATGATGCGGTTGATGAATATTTAAATAACCATGAAGATCCAAAACTTCCAGAACTGGTTATGTTTTTAAAAAATAAGGGCCATTATGTCACATTTTTAGATAGGGAAGTTTTAGTTCCTTAATCTTCTTTTAATATATTTTGAGGTTGTCTACATAAATTTGTTATTAAAATCCAATTTAAACTATTTTTTTAGCTCTTAACTTTTTTTCCGGCTGATGAAAGGTGAGAATAACTTTTTGAAAAAAGTGAAATCATATTCACTGAGGTCACCTTCAAAAAAGAAAATATGATTGTTAAAATAAATTATAATGGTATTTTTGCAGTTAATGTCCCGGATGGGCCCAAAAAGAGGATAAAGTAGAATAAACAGCCAATCGGTTTTTCAATTAAAATAGGGAAGATAAGTTCTATTAAGGATATAAATTGATTCGTTTTTTGCAGGTAATAAATATTAAAGTCTAAAATCAGTTAGGAGGAAATATTATATATTTCTAATTAAATAAAAAAAAATAGTTAAAATTTTTAAGGGGTTGGAAAAAAGTGGAATTAGAAGGTGAAATGAAATTAAAACAGAAAAGCATTAAAAAAGGATGGATGAACTATCTTTTAACTGGAGGAGGGAAAATTAACGAAGATAAACTATCAAGTCCAGCCACTGATCCAAAAAAGACAGTAATCACATTTATAGTGTTGACCTTTGCTTTATCCTCCATTTTCTGGTACCTTATATCTAAGACGCCTTTAGTTGCGGATAATGCCACTATTATACTTCTCTATACTGTTGGTTCTATGTGGTGTCCTGCCCTTGCTGCGGTTATTACACGTTTATACTACCAGCGGAATTTGAAAGGGTTTGGAGTTGGTATGGGAAAACCGATCTGGCTGCTTGTTGGTATCCTGCTCCCGATTGCTGCCGGGCTCCTCATGTTTGGTGTAGCATGGATCTCCGGCGTAGCGCCTTTTAACCCCGCTGGGGCTGCAAATATCCTTACAATTAGTTTCATACCTTCTTTATTGCTGGCAATTCTTTACAACTGTTTTTTTGCTGCTGGTGAAGAGTTTGGTTGGCGTGGATTTTTGGTACCAGAACTGGCCCGATTCCAGACATTCACTTCAGTTGCCCTTTTATCCGCTGCCATATGGACTATCTGGCATTTCCCCCTAATCCTCTTTGGTTCTTATCATGGGACCGGATCACTCATATTCTCCCTGGCCGTTTTTATTCCCTCGGTGATGGGTGCTGGTTTAATCCTAGCCTGGCTTCGTATCAAATCTGGAAGTGTCTGGGTGGCAGTGCTTTTCCATGGATTCTGGAATTACTTCATCCAGCAGTTCTATCCGGTACTCACCAAGACCACCGCTGCTGGAGAGATGATGCTGGGTGAGTTTGGATGGTTTGTGGCACTAATGTATGTGATTCTTGCTCTCATATTTTGGCATTATAGAAATAAACTGCCCCAGCTACCGGCAGAAGGAGTATAAAGAAAAAAAATTTAAAACCCCCTCCCAAGGGGAACTATCTCTTTTTTAAGTTTTTGCTTTTTTTAGATGCTAATAAAACAAGAGCATCTCTAAAATAAAGTCACAAAAACAGTCTTCAAAATATCTTCAAACTTTAAAATAAAAAGAAATATAGAATACTTAAATGATTAAAAGAAGTAAGTTATTGAATTTTACTGTCTATTTTCTTTCTTAATGAAGTAATTCAATTGATCATTAATAACATCACTAAGACTGTACTCTATTTTACAACCTAATTTCTCTATTTTAGTGGTATCGGCCAGGAGAATAGGTACTTCAGCTGGTCTAAATCGTTCTGCATCGAACTGAATCTTAATATCTTCTTTATCAGTTTCTACAATTATTCCTTTATCAGAGAGACTGTATTCTAATTGATCTTCTAACATCAATTGATCGACCTTGGTTTTATCAAAATTAATGCCGAATATTTCAGAGTTATTGATTTCGGTAGGGTTTTCAATGATCTTATCATTATTCATGGTTTTTATTCTCTTAACTTCCCATCCGGCTTGTTCCAGGCCTAATAAAATGTAACTCAAAACAGAATTGGTTCGCATGGATCCCTGATTATATACTTCACCAGATACTCCTTTCTCAGCCAGTAACAAGTAACCCTTTACAATATCCTTTACATGGGACCAGTCACGGAAAGCATTAATATTTCCAATACTAATGTGGTCTATTTCATTGAATTTTAATTTCATAATCTGGTTAGTGATAACCGAGGTAACAAACATCAATCCTCGGCCTGCACCTTCGTGATTGAAAGCTCTCGATACTACAGTATTTAATCCATAGGAGTGATAATAGTTTCTCATTAAAAAGTCACCATATACTTTGGATACGGCATAGGGAGACATGGGCCTTAGAGGGTTGGTTTCTTTAATGGGTACTTCCGGTAGGTTTTCTACATCCGGGAATATGGTACCATACTCTTTTTGGGCCTCCTCATAATGCTTTTGAGAAGATATTACCAGTCCGTACTCTTCACTGGATCCCGCAAATATTATTTTAGCATCATTATTTTTTATTCTAACAGCTTCTAAGAGGTTAGAAGTACCCATACAATTTATTTGCTGAGTTTCCATTGAATTCTCAAAGGATCGGGCCACAAAGGACTGGGCCGCTAAGTGGAATATGTAATCTGGATTGGATTGATCAATGGCCTGAGCAATAGATGATATGTCTGTTAAATCTCCCTCAATTAAGGTCAGAGATTCGTCTATGCAATGGTCACAGAGGTTTTTTGATTTAGTACCATCAGCTCTTCTGCGTATAAGGCCGTAAACATTTGCTTTCTGGTCTATAAGTTCTTTGGCCAGGTAGGAGCCCACAAATCCAGTGGCCCCGGTGATGAGTATATTTTTGTTGGTGAAGTTCATGAAATCACTTGATAATGGTTAAAAAGTATAATTATATTATTCTACTTTTGTTATATATTATTTAAATATTATTAGTTGATATTTAGTTTCTTTTTAGTAATTTTATTTTTTTTTTAGGGATAGAAATTATGGTACTATAATTAGAACAAATTATTTATATTATAATTTCTATAATTAGAATCTATGGTACTAAATTTAGAACAATTTAATCTGGAGGATTTA
>CAYUFT010000072.1:0-1345 GCA_964444115.1 uncultured Methanobacteriaceae archaeon | reverse complement strand
TAGTTGATATTTATGAGTGTTAAAAATGCAATAAAATTATTTGAAAGTAGAGAAATTCGTACACTTTGGAATGATGAGGAAGAAGAATGGTACTTTTCAGTTATAGATGTAATTGGTGTACTATCTGATAGTAAAAATCCTACATCCTATTGGAGTACGTTAAAAGGAAGATTAGAAGAAGAAGGAAATCAAACTGTCACAAATTGTGACAAGTTGAAGATGCCTGCTGCTGATGGTAAAATGCGTTTAACTGATGTAGCAAGTACTAAACAATTATTAAGATTAATTCAATCTATCCCGTCCCCTAATGCTGAACCTTTTAAAATGTGGCTTGCTGAAGTTGGTAAAGAAAGACTTGATGAAATAGCAGATCCTGAATTAGCCATTGATAGAGCTGTAAACACATATAAATCTAAAGGTTATTCTGATGCATGGATTACTCAAAGGTTAAAATCTATTGAGATGCGTAAAGAATTGACTAATGAGTGGAAACGAACCGGGATTGAAGGAGTAGAATATGCTATTTTGACTGATGAAATAACTAAGGCCTGGGCAGAAATGGATACTAAAGAATATAAAAAACTGAAAGGTTTGAAAAAAGAAAGCCTCAGAGATAATATGAGTAATCTTGAACTTGTTTTGAATATGTTAGCAGAAGCATCAACTACTGAAATATCTAAAAATATTAATCCAGAAGGTTTTGAAGAGAGTAAGGATGTTGCTCAAAGAGGTGGGAAAATTGCTGGTGATGCTCGCAAAGATATAGAAAAACAATCCGGTAAATCAGTTATAACCTCTCGTAATGCTAAATCTCCTGAACTTTTAGATGATAAATAAAATATCTTTTTATAGTAAGGTAATTGGTATTCAACTTTTATTTTTGAATATAATAGAACTTATGGTACTGTGACAAATTGTCACAGGTTGAAAATGCCTGAACTAATGGATAATATTTAAATATAAAAATAATCATAATTATTTATATGAATTTAATACAAATTGAATCTCATATAAATCAAGGCCAGAACCTGTTATTCTATAAAAATGATGTTCATGATATTTATAAACAAATAAATTCAAATTTTATATGTGTATTCTTTAATGAGCCTACTCCTATTAAACATAGATTAATTGAATGTATTGAAACTGTGGTTAATCAAACTGAACCTTCTTTAAGTCGTTTAACTTTACCAGAGTTGATTAAAATTCTTATGGTGAAGTTGAATTCCCAGACCTTGATAATACTTTTTAATAATTTTCATATTTTAACTCGTAGATTAGTGGCCACCCTACAGGAGTTGAACCGATACCCGAATATTATTTTTATCTGTAGCTTTGATAAGGA
>CAYUFT010000071.1:8985-11228 GCA_964444115.1 uncultured Methanobacteriaceae archaeon | reverse complement strand
ATATTCTAGTATTCCCTGGTGCATTTAATCTTACTACTGGGCCTGCCCACTGGGAGCCACTAATTAGAACTCGGGCCATAGACAATCAGGTTTTTATTGCAGCTGCCTCTCCAGCAAGTAATGAGAGTTCCAGTTATGTTGCTTATGGCCATTCCATGGTTTGTGATCCCTGGGGAGAGATTATAAGTAAAGGAAATTTTGAAGAGAGCATTATTTACGCAGAATTGGATCAAAATATGGTAAATGATATTCGTGAAGAACTTCCACTTTTAAAAAATCGTAGAACCGACATTTACGACTTAAACTGGAATAAATGAAAATAAATTGATTTAAAAAGATTTTTTTATGCTGCGTTATTGGTAAGTTATATTATTTGATAGCAGTTAGTCTATACTTAAGTTAGTTGTTCTATCAATTGCCAAAACAAGCATGATAATATCACCTAGTACATATCATTAAAATACGTATTGAAATTTTACTTTCAATTTAGTGGTGAGTGTTTTCAATTAAATAGGTAGATTTCTAAAGGTCATAATCATTAGATATTGTGAAGATATTCAACTTAAAAACTCAAATTTAAGATTGTTACTAATTGCAAATACCCTGCATCCTAAAAAATAAAGTAAAATATGAATTAAAATAAAAAGAAAAGTTTAAGAACTCTGTATTTTCTTTAAAGCTTTATTGGCCGCTTTTTTAAAGTCCTTATCCTTTTCTTTTCTACGGGCTTTTTTAATAGGATCAATGGCTCCATCATCACCTAAATCTCCTAAAGAACGAATCACTGATAATTTTACACCCCAATCTTCATCATCCAAAGATTTAATCAGTGCTTCCAAAGCTTTTTTATCTCCCAATTCGCCTAAAGATCTTGCAGCAACTTTTCTAACTCCCCAATCCTCATCTTGAAGGGCATTGATAAAGTATTCCACTGCAGAGGGGCTCCCAATTTTCTTTAATGCAAATGTGGCATATCTTCGGATTTCACCCTCTTCTTCATTAATCATGTTTATTAAAGGTTCTACTGCAGATTCACCTACATTTCCAAGGGCCTGTGCTGATTTAAATCTTACCTGAGGATTTTCATCCTTAAGTGCTACAATTAATGGTTCAATAATTTCATTATGAGATTCATCATCGGATATTTCAGCCAGACGGTCAGCGGCCTGTTTTCTTATTTCCGGGTCTTCATCCTGTAGTTGTTTTATAAGGTCGTTAATTTCAATTTTAGAATCTGCCATAAAATCACCAATTAAATTATATTTATTATTTTCATAATTAATTATACAATTTATTATAATTAATTTATATGATTCATTTATTAATAGTAGCTAGAATGGTTAAATTAATTATTTGTTCTTATCACATATAGTATCAAAGAAATATTTCTTAATCAAAGTATCTATTCAAAATCACTGGGTAAATTGTAAAAATTATCATAAAATAAACTAAATCAAAGCTTCAGAGATTATTATTTTATTTTAGGCCTTTAAAAAGGAGAAAATAAATTTGCACCCTAATAACTCCCCCATCAATAATGTTCAAATAATAGATTTGGCTCTTAAAATAGATGATTATCTAATTATTTCAGATTTGCATTTAGGATATGAGCACTCCCTTAATATTGAAGGATTAATGATACCTAAATTTCAGTTTGAGAAAATATTGAAGCGTTTAGAAGAAATAAACAATAAATCACCTTCCAAAAAAATTATAATCAATGGGGATCTAAAGCACGAATTTGGAAAAATCACCCGTCAGGAATGGAAAGAGGTGAATGATTTTTTATTGTATTTACAAGATAATTTTGAAGAAATAATTTTAATTAAAGGAAATCATGATAATTTTATTCCATATATTGCAAATAAGCTGGATCTACAGGTAAAAGAAAAATTTAGCATTGAAAATTTTCTAATACTACATGGACATAAAATACCAGAAAATCTAGAACATAAAAAAGAAGATACGTTGATTATAGGTCATGAACATCCATGTATTGGCCTCAGAAACGGAGAAAGAGTTGAAAAAATAAAATGTTTCCTTAAAGGAGAATTTAAAGGTAAAAATATAATTGTTATGCCTTCTTTTAATTTTGTAAGCGAAGGTTCAGATATTTTACATGAAAAGCTACTCTCACCCTTTTTAAAAAATAGGGCAATTGATGATTTTGAGGCCTATGGTGTTGAAAATTTTGAAGTATTCTCCTTTGGAAAAATAAAGGATATAATCAAAGCTAGTCAGCA
>CAYUFT010000071.1:6692-8885 GCA_964444115.1 uncultured Methanobacteriaceae archaeon | reverse complement strand
AAAAATTTGGGGATCAGAAAAGCAGTGCGTACTGGAGATACAACACCATACCAACGCTCTAAAATGCTAAAAATACCACCACATATTTTAATAACCACTCCAGAAACTCTTTCCATTCTACTGGTAGCTCCCAAGTTTAGAGAAAAACTTTCCCATGTTAAATACGTTATCATAGACGAAATACACTCCTTGGCCGAAAATAAAAGAGGAGTGCATCTTTCGTTGAGTTTGGAAAGACTACAACATTTAATTGGAAATTATACTCGAATCGGACTATCGGCCACAGTTTATCCCTTAGAAAAGGTGGCCAGCTTTCTGGTAGGTTATGAATACGGAGTAGTAAGAGATTGTCTGGTGGTAGACATTAATTATTTGAAACAGCTCGATATGGAAGTTATATGTCCAGTAGATGACATAATAGCTGCTGACCCAGAAGAAATGAACAGTGCCATGTACGATCTGCTGGATAATCTAATTAGTCAACACAAAACCACTTTAATTTTCACCAACACCCGTAGTGGTACAGAAAGCGTTGTATTCAACCTTAAAAAACGTTTTTCAGAAAGTTACCACGGTGCAAACATAATGGCCCACCATTCCTCGCTTTCTAAAGAGATTCGATTAGAAGCTGAAAACAATCTAAAAGATGGGAAGCTCAAAGTGGTGGTATCTTCCACATCACTGGAACTGGGAATTGATATTGGTTACATCGACCTGGTAATACTAGTAAGTTCTCCTAAATCTGTTTCCCGCGCTCTTCAAAGAATTGGAAGAAGTGGTCACCGATTACACGATAAATCTAAAGGTAGAATAGTGGTGGTGGACCGTGACGATCTGGTGGAGTGCTCTTTAATTCTTAAGAATGCTGTGGAAGGAAAAATAGACTCTATAAATATACCTACCAACTGTCTGGACGTTTTATCCCAGCAAATTTATGGAATGGCCATTGAAAACAAGTGGGATATAGATTACGCCTACGAAGTCATTAAAAAGAGTTACTGTTATAAAAATCTTTCAGAAAAAGATTATTTCAGTGTTTTAAGTTATCTGGCTGGAGAATATACTAGTTTAGAAGAAAGATATGTTTATGCTAAAATTTGGGTGGATTACGATCAAAATCAGTTTGGTAAAAGAGGAAAACTGGCTAGAATGCTTTATTCCACCAACATTGGAACCATACCCGACCGTACTGCCGCCGTGGTGAAATGTGCTGGTCAGGTTGTAGGTCGGGTAGAAGAAGACTTCATGGAAAAACTTCAAAAAGGCGATACTTTTGTTTTGGGAGGGAATATTTACCGTTTTAACTACGCTCGAGGAATGAGTATTAATGTTAGTCCATCATCAGGACCACCCACTATTCCTTCATGGTTTTCAGAACAGTTGCCATTATCCTTTGATCTTGCTCTAGATATTCAACGTTTTAGAGCAATAATGGAAGGTAAATTCTATTATGGGAGAAGCAAAGAGGATATTATGGAATTTATACACGATTATCTCTATGTTGATTATAATGCTGCCAATTCTATTTACCACTATTTCAGGGAACAATACCTTTATGTAGGTATTCCCAGCAATAAAAAACTTTTGGTAGAGTTCTATACTGGCTTTGGTGGGCGAAAATTCGTGGTTTTCCACAGTTTGTTTGGTAGAAGAGTTAATGATGCTCTATCTCGAGCGGTGGCTTATGTAATTGCCAAAAAATACAAAAGAGACGTGATGATTTCTGTTTCAGATAACGGGTTTTATCTAAGTTCTGAAGGGAAAATTAGTGGTTTAGAAGGATTTAAAGATCTGAATTCAGAAAATTTAGTGGAAATTCTTATTAACGCCATCAATAAAACAGAGACTCTTGCCAGTAGATTTCGACACTGCGCTGGAAGGTCTTTAATGATTTTAAGAAGATATAAAGGCCAAGAAAAGTCCGTGGGCCGGCAACAAGTCAAAGGAAAGATATTACTTAAATTTGTGCAGGATTTGGACGACGATTTTTCCATTTTAAAAGAAGCTCGCCGGGAAGTAATTGAAGATTACATGGATGTTAAAAATGCAGAAAGAGTCTTGCAATGGATAGAAAGTGGGCAGATGGAAATAAAGCAGATAAATACTAAAATACCATCTCCTTTTGCATTTAATCTTGTTGCACAGGGATACTTAGACGTTTTAAAATATGAAGAAAGAATAGAATTCATAAAG
>CAYUFT010000071.1:2445-6592 GCA_964444115.1 uncultured Methanobacteriaceae archaeon | reverse complement strand
TTCCAATCCAAACGATGATCATATATAAACAAAAGGTGTGCACACAACACCATATCAAAACTATTATCTTCAAAGGGTAATTGGGTTAAATCTGCTTTAATATATTTTTTTTCTCGATTAAGTTCATAATCGCTGTTAAAATCCTGGCAAGATTGCAAGCGATGACTTTTAAGATCATCAAGATTTTTAAAAAAACTCCAGACAAATTCGTATTCCATTTTTCCTAAGGATTCAACCAGTGCCATTAAATGTTCTTTACACCTTTTTTTTAGAAATTCAGGATCCTTATCATATAATATATCAACTGCAGATGCATCAATACCATTTTTTGATAAAAAATGAGTAAATGAACTGGCACCCGCGGCACAGTCTAAAATTTTATTCTTATTTAATTTTTCCAAGTCTAAATCAAACATTTTTAAATATTCCGCCCAGCTACGGCCTATAAATATTGGTCCTTCAATTCTAAACGGTGCATCCATGTATTGAATCTCCTTAATTAATATTTTAAAAAATCAAAAGAGTATAAATGATTCAAACTAGCCAATCTAACCGATAGATTTATATATGATGGCTAGTACATAAGCAATTGTGTGTAGTGAACACACATCACCCCCTATTTGTAGCCTCAACATAAGTTATTATTTTGTTGATGGCTCAAACAAAATGCTTCCAGAGATAGCACCTCCCCTTTTTCACTCCTAACAACCCCTTTTTATTTCTATCTCTGGAAGCTTTTAAATCATTAGTAGTTTTATAAATCGTTTTGTACATTATAATTTATTACTTTGAAAATTTAATTTCTATTTTCCTGATTTTCACGTTCCATAATCAGTTTTATTTCTAAAAGAATCGCCCAGGCTTCTTCTCGCATATGTAATAAATCTTCAGGGGCTTTTTTCATGAATTTTTCCAATGCTACTGCTGCTTCTTCATATCTCCTTAGAAAACGTAATGCTGATCCTTTACCAGCTAGTGCACCCGGATTATTAGAATTTATATCTAAGGCATTGTTAAAACTTTCAAGTGATTTTTCATACTGGGCCATACTAAAATAAGCAGTGCCTCGGTTACTCCAGGCATCATCATCTTTTGGATCGATTTCTATCGCCCTATCAAAACAGTTAATAGCCTCTTCAAATCTATTGGATGCGCCTAAAGAGACTCCCATATTGGACCAAGCTTTTGAATTATCCGGTTCCAGATCCAGTGCAATTTCAAATGACTCTATTGCTTCTACATGCCATCCCAAGTCCGCCAAAACAACTCCCCGATTATCCCATATCTTACTGTTTTCAGGATCAATTTCCAGTGCTTTGTCATAAGATAAAAGAGCTTCCTTGAATTCACCGGCCATGAAATAATCATTTCCTTTTTCAAACCAAGGTATTGCCTCTTCATTGATTTTATCTTTATTAATTTTAAAGTCAGAATCCTGCATTTTTACACCAAATTATATCTTAATCTGAATTTAGGAACTTCAAGACCTTATAATTAACTTTTTCTGCTTGTTCCATATTTAATAAGTGACCCGCGTGAAGAATAATATCTGATTTAATATTAGGAATGAATTTTCTGGCTCTTTTAACAGCTTTTAAAGGAGAATAAATAGATTCTTGATCACCTAATAAAAGTAATGTGGGTTTGGTAATGCTTTGGAGTTCTTTATCAGAGTAAACAGTAGGAAAAATCATTTCTGGTCTGCAATTCCGATTAACCACATCCATTAAATCTATGAACTCCTCTTTAGGCTGAAAATTCCCAGCAGACATCATTTTAAGGATTTTTTCTGCTGAAACATTTACTGGAAGTTTTGGCATTTTTAATCCCAGCTTTATTAGAAATTTAAATGATTGTATTGAAGCGGCAGGAGCTAATAAAACAAGCTTATCCACTTTATCTGGATTAAAAATGGCCATATTCATAGCTAGCCATCCACCATAAGAATGGCCAATGAAACTGGCTTTATCAAGATCAAAATTATCCATTATCTCCAGAATCCATTCATTATAATCTTCCCTTTTTTCCATCTTTTTAGTGGCTTTACTCCATCCACAATCACCAATAGTATCAATGGCCAGAATTCTAAAATCTTTACACCAAGAAGCTACATTAGCATACCACTCCGCAGAACCTACAGAAGCTGCATGTAATAGTATTAAAGTAGGTGCATTTTCAGGACCGCATATGTTCATATGAGTAGTGCCAAAGCTGGTTTCCACTTCATAAGATTGATGTTCTACTTTCCAAAGTTTCATGACTTTAAGATAAGCCGTTAAGTATTCATTTTGCCATTCAGATTGAGGAAAGGAACTTTCATAAGCCATTTTTTCACTCCATTAATGATATAATATGATTATTGTCAATTCTAGGTAATTAATTATATTATAACTAAGTTATTATAATTAAATCATATTGTTATTGCAACTTGTATCTACAATGCTAATTATAAATGTTATTTAAACTAATATATCTACATGAAAGCACTAGTAGTTTATTACTCAAGAAGCGGCAATACCCGAGAAGTTGCCCAGTCCATAGCCCAGGAAATGCAATGTGATATAGAAGAGATACATGACACCCAAAAACGTTCTGGAATCATTGGATGGATAAAATCCGCTTATCAAGCCAATCGTGGTAAATTAACTACCATTAAACCATTAGAGAAAGATCCTTCCGACTATGATCTAGTAGTTGTAGGCACCCCAATATGGGCCGGATTTCCAGCAGTTCCAGTGAAGACTTATCTCATTGAAAATAAAGATAAATTTAAAGATGTGGCCTTTTTTGCAACTTATGGCGGATCTGGATTCCCAAAAACTGTTAGAACTATGGCAGAAGCATCTGGAAAAGAACCATTGCAAAAATTAGGAATCAAAGTTGATGAAATAAAAAATAAAGCTTGTGATTGTAAAATTGATCCTTTTGTGAGAGATTTAGGAGATTAAATACATTTTAGTATTTTCGAATTTATCAAAATAATTATTATAATTAAAATATAATTATAAAATTAAATTCAATAATTACTCAACACAATCAATGTCTTTCCAGTATGGTTTAATATCCACAACCATAGATCCATCAAGGGCTTCTAATCCTTTAACAGTCATTTTATTTTGTTTTACTTTTAATAGATCAACTAATGCAAAAGAAATAGGATTAGGCCTGCTAGGAGCTCTAGTAGAGAAAACTCCTCTTTTTTTGGATTTTCCAAAGGGAATTACTTTAAGCAAGTCTCTTTCAGCTTTATCAAACCAGTAAAGTATGATAAGATTTTTATATTTCTCAATTCCTTCCAAGGCATCCAAATATTCATCAAAAATGTTTATTTCACTGGTCTGATCCCCATATCTCCCCTGATGTGGTGAATCCTTTCTTTCTTTAAAAGGAGAATGAATTATACCCACTGGTTTTAATATCATTTGTATAATACCCCTTGCTAATTTTTGAATTTAGTTATTTTTTGATTTAGTAATTATTAGTATTCAAGTGAAAGAACATAATAATTATATTTTTAAGGTAATTGAACCATAACTGTACATGGTGCACTATCAATACCCTTAAATTGCCACGGAATCAGAAATAACTGTTTTATATTATCTTTTGAAGATAAAGAACTTAAATCCATATCTTCAACCAGTAAAAGAGGTTCCCCATAATTGTTTTTTTTAATAAATGCTGTTTTGTGTGCCTCAGTTGCATTATCTGGATTACTAAAACAAGATATAGAAACAGAATCTATTCCAATCCCTCTGATTGATGGAAAATTTTCTCTTAAAAAGTTTATTACCTCAGGATTTATACCGGGGTTTTCTGTCAAATATTTCTCTAAATTTTTTTGCCTGTATTTAAAAAAACCAGTTATTATTAAAATAAAATCAACATATTTCCAGTTATCTTTAGTTTCATCTTTAGAATTTAAATTTTCATGGTTTTCAAGTATACTTTGAAAATCTTGAAGGCTTATTTCACTATCGGGAGCTTGAGGAATTTCTAAAATTAACACATTATTAAAAATCAACTCTTCCACACCATAATCTGAAATAGATTTTCCATCTTCTAAAAAATGACCTGGAGCATCTACATGAGTTCCGGAATGATTTTCTACACAAAGTAAATAGGTATTGTAACCATCTTCAGAAATAGT
>CAYUFT010000071.1:0-2345 GCA_964444115.1 uncultured Methanobacteriaceae archaeon | reverse complement strand
TTATACAAAGCCTTTAAATAAGAAAAAAAGAATATTTATAATTTACATACAAGAGGTGAAAGTTTGCAAAAGAAAATATTTGCATTATTATGTTCCATGATTATGGTGGCCGCAATTGTGCCTGCGTTTGCAACAGATGCTTCCAATGGAAAGAGCCCAAAAACATTAAATAAAAATTATAAACCCACAAACTTAACTGATACTCAGTTGGCTAAGTTGAATTTAACCCAAACAAAGTTAAATGCTCTGATAGTCAAAATTGACAACTTAACGACAACTTATAAAAATAATACAAAAGCCAAAGGATTATTAGTTGCTTTAGCCCAGTATAAAAAACAAGCTAAGAAACTAAACAAGCAAATTAACTATTTTAAGGCTCACCCACCTAAATACCATGGAAAGGTTCTTAATAAAAGAGCTAATGTAGTTATAAAAAATTTTGCGTTTAAACAGCACACACTAAACAAAAAAGTTGCCTTAAAAGCAAAATTACTAACTAAAATCTAAAATTAATTTGTTTTAAAGGATAAATTAATTTTATACTTTTTTATTTTATTTTTCTAAATAAGAGCATATATTTATTTTATTAAACAATTCTATCTTCAATACTGTCAAAATCCATATTAGTTATTAAATAATCTTTTATATCTTTAATTTCATCATTTTCTAGCATGAAACTCTTTTTTCCTAGATCTGATTTGGCTTTTACAATTATACTTTCCATTAAACATTCATGCGGTTGGATCATTATATCCTCTACAGTTCCCAGTTTCACACCATTACTGGTTATAACAGTTTTTCCGACAATTTTTTTGAAGTTTAATTCGATTTTTTTAAGAGAATCAGCTTCTTCTTGACTAATTCTCGCTTCAACATCAGTTATTGATATTTTTAATATTACATAATCACCAATAGCCTCAATTTCACTTTCAGTGATTGTGAAGTATTTTTTATTTAAAACAGCTCCATCAGAAACTAATATTTTATCAATTAAACAATCAGAAGGTTTTAAAATTATGTCTGCAATTTTTCCAATTTCCTGACCCTTCTTATCAATTACAGTTTTCCCAATAAATTCACTTGCTTTCATAATTTCATCTCCATCAACAGGCGCATTATATTATTCTAATTAAATTAGAAATATTCATATTTATCTATATAAAATATTATATTAAATTATGGAAAATGAATTTGTTAAAATTGTAATGAAAAGAAAATAAAAATCCCTATGAAAATTGATTAGATTAATTTGAAAGGAGTAATAATTAATTAAATGAAAAAAATGTGATAATATATTTATATTATTTTTCTTCAGCATGTTCTACAGCCATTTTAATCAATATAACAATATGGTCATCTTTAAGATAATATCTGGCCATTTTACCTTCTTTTTTGAATTTAACCAAATTTTTATCTCTTAAAACTCTGAGTTGATGCGATATTGCAGAGTGTTCCATTTCCAATAATGCTGCCAGCTCACAAACACAAAGAGGTTTCTTAGAAAGAGCATATAATATCTTTAGACGCGTAGGATCTCCCACTGCCTTAAAAAGATTAGTTATAGTGCCAATCATATCATCATTAATCATCTGTGATTTAACTTCATTAACCACTGATTCATTGGCTTCCTGAATTTCACACGACCCTTCATTCATACCAATCTATTTCCTGTTAAATACCTATAAAAGTTTTTATCCAAATTAAAAATTTTGTAATAATATAAGAACATTTTAAACCCCCAAATGATAACGGACTTATTATCAGAAATATAATAAAATTAATAAATAAGGTGATTACATGACAGTCGAATGGGTCAAAATAAAGGATATATTAGGTAAAAACTATACTTACAGCATTAAAAGCCGTCCTAATGCAGAATCAATACGAATTAGTGAAAATAAGATTACTATAGGATTAAAAAGAGGGGAAGATAACCTTCCAGCCCATCGTATATTCCTAAAGAATAACTTAATTTACTATGAATATACTTCAGATCATCTACAAAAAAAAGCTAAATATGGTAAAGTTTTATCAAAAAGATGATATTAAAAAAATAAAATCAGAATAGTGAATAATATTGCAAAAATTTATAAATCAAAAAAATCTTTATTTTTTAAATTTAATAAATAATATTAATAGTTTTTAGTATTTTAATAATAAAATAATGAAAAAACAGCGAAAATAAAGAATTCAAAGATAATAAGTTAATTTTAAGTAAATATGAGATGGCTGGCGACGTCAAAAGCTTCCCATAGGAACACCCACAGTACAACAAAAAACGCAGGAGGACTTTACTTCTGGGATCGAAACGAGACCAGGTGTAACCCCACCGCTATGGTCGCCAA
>CAYUFT010000070.1:0-11245 GCA_964444115.1 uncultured Methanobacteriaceae archaeon | reverse complement strand
ACTCTAGAAGAAATCTAAAGTAACTTTTTTATCAATATTTAATTCTCTGGGAGGTTCTACAGATTTAAATTCAAGGCCTTCTTCTTCCAAAAGCTCCATGGCATCATCAGTAACTGAGGGCGCCACTAATATTCCTCTAACTTTCCCTTTGTCATCTTCAAAATCTTTTAAGTATCTTCTAAGTTGCTTAACGGCACTGATCCCGGCTTTTCTACTTTTTAATTCTAATATCATCAAAGAACCATCTTTATCCTTCCCTAGAATGTCTATAAATCCTTTTGAAGTTTGATATTCTTTATCGGTTGGCCTAAATCCTTTTTCAATTATCTCGGGAGATTTCCATATCATTTTTCCCATGTCCTTTTCATGACCAGCCACTTCCAGATCTTGTGAATCTTCAGCTAGGTAGTAAGTTACTAAATGGGCCTTTTTAATTTCTACTTCCAATCGCTCTTCAGGGGCCCTTCTTATGCTTTCCAAATATACTGACCCATCTTTCATTTTCACTTTTGATCGTGATTTAGGAGGCTGCCAGTTTACAGGGTCAAGTTTACGATCCTGATGAATTAGAAAAGCACCATCTGGTTTTAACATAATGACTCTTTCTCCAGGCCCTAGACGACTTCTAGCCCTTCCGTCATAGGTTGCTTTACAACAAGCAAAAATCATTACCAGTGCTCTTTTTCGTAGCCCATCATCGATTAATTTGAAAGTTTCTGAAGCAGATGGGTTTTCAGATGATATGAATTTCATATATTAACTAGGCTATTAAAGCAAATAAATTTAAGTAAATTATCCTCTCTCAGAAATTATATAACTAAAAAAAATAAGAAAAATAAGAAAAATATTACAAAAAATGCCAGAAAAGAATAGTAATTAATAAATAAATTAATTTTTTCATTTTAAATTTTTAAATATTACAATATTTTAATAATTAGAAAATTAAAATCTATTAATTAATTTAAGAATAAGTACATTGAAAAAAGAATTTTAAAAATTATTTTCTATTTAAGGTTAAATAAATTATTAAAAACAACTATAACCTTTTTAGATCATTAAATAATAAACTGCTCAAGGCGGAATTTTAATAATAAACCCTTTAAATTTCACAATTGAAACTGAAGTTTCATCGGATTATCATACAGCGATTCTAGATTTTATATATAAATATTACTTATTTCCACAACCAGATCGTTTTTCAAATATAAAAAACAGCCAGTCTAAAAGTTTATCTTTTGTTTTGGATTCCAATTTAGCTGATGATAAAAATTCAAATGGAATTTCAGGCAATTTTAACGACTCAAGAAACCATAAAGATAATCAAAAAACAAATAATTCTCATAATGCCTATGTTGTGTATGGCAAAATCGAATCTGGAGAAGAAATTCACGTTACTTTAACCCCTGAAGGAAATGTTTCTAAAAATGTTCTGAATCAACTGGCAGAAGACATTTTTGTGGCCG
Organism: uncultured Methanobacteriaceae archaeon; assembly: GCA_964444115.1. Lineage (GTDB taxonomy): Archaea > Methanobacteriota > Methanobacteria > Methanobacteriales > Methanobacteriaceae > UBA349. The sequence goes on along the minus strand of CAYUFT010000070.1, from coordinate 9,782 downwards.
TACAGATTTATGAGGAAAATATTCGCCAATCAACTATTTATTTTGCCTGGTCAGAAGGCCAGGAGATTATTCCAGAAAAAACTCCTTCCATTAGAAAAAAAGCTTCTAAAAGTCTTTTTGGGAGTAGCTTGCTCTTGTTTTATGTTTTATTTTTTGGAATTAATATAATTCTTTTTATTTTAATTGGATTTTATGCAGTAATTTTCATACTCCTAATACAGCTAGTAATTGTCTTACTTTCAGATAAAATTTACATGAAGATGGGAGAATGGAAAATAACTCCTGAAAATCCCAATATTCATATTATACAGTACCAAATGCCGGATAATGAATCCAAATTTTTCAAGGAAAATTTAGGTGAAAATGCATTAATGAAAGTTAAAAAAGAGATTTATGATGCTAGTCTGGCAATAGGTGAGTCTCCGACATGTGAAATTGGTGAAAAGGTACTCTCTAAATATGGTTTTCATTGTAGCTCTTCTAGACAGCGTTCAAGAGTAATAAATGTTTATAATATTGTTAAAGAGGCATCAGATAAATTTGGACTGGATGTTCCTAAAATAATTGTCTCTAATAACATGCTCCCCAATGCAGCGGCCACAGGTCCCAGCCCCAGCAGAGGATTAGTGCTTATAACTACTGGTTTACTGGTACAATTGGATGAAAAAGAAATATTAAGTGTAATTGGCCATGAGATGGGTCATTTGGTGGGAAGAGACCCTTTAATTCTTCTTAGTATTGTTTCTGGAGAATTTATTCTGCGTCTGACTATTTTACTCCCGCTGGTTCTAATATCTCCCATTATTTATATATTAGTGGCCATGGGACTTATTTTCTTTGTTGCTAAGTTTTTTGAGGCTCGCGCAGATCTTTTATCGGCCAAAATCATTGGGAAACCAGAAATATTGGCTGAGGCCCTTAGAAAAATTGGATATAGTCGATTGCAATTTGAAAGAATGCCTTCTTATAGAATATCTAGTTGGATTATGTGGGACCCACATCCCCCTATCTATTTCAGAATAAGAAGATTGGAAAACCTTAAAAATGCAGATAAAATCAAAAATCCATTAATTCGCTCGGCTAAAGATGTTTTTAAAGGATTCAGGGATTCTTTCAAGGGTTAATTTATTTATATAATTTATTATGGGGATAAGATTGTCCTGTTTTTTGTTCTACAACGGGCAAAGAATAATGTAGCTGGACAATTAGCCAAATATCATTTCTTTTTTCAAATACTACTGATAAACGTCCATTTAAATTCAGATCATTCCCATTTATTTTTATTCTCATATTCATTGTGGTGGTTGTCCAGGCCACATTACCATGGTCAAAAACTGGGATTTTGCTAAATTCAATATTTATAGAATCTGCCTGTTCAAAATCTCTTTCAAAACCTTTCTTAATTTCTTCAAATCCCTGTACCCATTCGTCTTGCCCAGTTCCTACAAAGATAACATCATTATCTTCGGGAATGATTTTAATTATGCTATTAATATTTTTTTCAGCATATGCTTTCTTATATTCGTTCATTAAATCTAGGATTTCACTTTTTGTCTGTTTTTCTGCTTGCATGATTTAACTCCTTCTATTTTTTGTTCTTGAAAATGTTTTTCTAATATTTTCGGGTATCTGCTTAATTAAATTATTTAGTGATTAATATTAGATAATAATTATATTCTAGATGAAATTAAATATGCAAATTAATAAACAAAACACTATAATTATTCTATAAGATTCATCAAAGCATTAATATCTAATTTTTCAATTTCTTCGCCGCCTTTTAACTCATATTTCAAATATAATGCGTCTGGATTATTTTTAAATAGTATATATTGAAATTCATTATCAAAATCGTCTGGATCATAATCTTCTTTAAAATTTGGAGGTAATATTTCTTCTAATTCTAATATAGATTCCTTTAGCATGTCTTCAGCATTTTCCAGTTCCACAATTTCCTTTACCATGGGATTACTGCTCAGATCGCGAGAAGGAATCTGATCTTCCATTCCTGAGAAGTAGAATTTATTAAACATCCTTTTTTGTGAAATATATTTGTAAATAATAATTAATTTTTCTTGTAATTCTATAACTTCTTCAATTTTTAGCATAAAACTTATCTCCCATATTAATTGTTTTATTTGAGGTATTTATAAATAATTGAAACTTCAAATCTATTTTATAAGACTAATAATGTAATTAAGGTGAATATATGGCAAATTATCGAGTTGAAATGGATCGTGCAATGTGTATATCTTGTGGAAACTGTATTGAGGCCTGTCCAGGTCTTTGGAAATTTGAAGACGATGGAATATCTTCTTTAATTGATTCTAAAATGGAAGGCGACATACAAATTAAAGAACTGGATGATCTTGGTTGCAGTGTTGATGCTGCAGGTAAATGCCCGGTTATTTGTATTCATGTCTATGACGGGGATATTGAACTGGTCTAAATCATTTATCATAATATATTTCTAATACCTAATTTTAATATGACTTTAATATCTAATTATTAATTACTAAAAAAAGGTTTTTAACTTGTCTTGGAATATAAAAAATGAAATAAGCAGTCCAAAAAATTATAATATTAATGAATTTACTTTTGAATCAGGAGATTCACTGGATAATCTAAATGTTGAATATGTTACACTGGGAACTCCTGAACTGGACTCAGAGAATAATTTAGTAAACGGAGTACTTTATTTGCATGGTTGGGGTGGTAGTTGTAATTCAATGAAACGTCTTGACCCTATAACTGGGCCTGGAAAGCCACTAGATCCCGAAGAAGTTTTTATAATTTCTCCCACAGCATTAGGCTCTCCAGGGTCTTCTGCACCGTCTACCACGTCTTTAGGACCTAATTTTCCAAAATACACTATAAATGATATGGTTAATTTTCATTATGAGCTTCTGAAGGAAAAATTCAGTATAGAACACCTCAAAGGAGTCATTGGGACATCTATGGGGGGTTTTCAGGCTCTCAACTGGGCGGTAAATTTTGCAGAATATATGGATTTTTTAATTCCATTAGTAACTAGCTACCAGGTAAAAGGCCTTAACTTTGCCAATTTCTATTTCATGAATTCTTTAATTGAAAAGGATCCCGAATACGATAATGGAAATTATGAGAAAAACCCGGAAAGAGTCACTCGGCTTATTTCAGAGTTTATGTACATGTTTGGTCTTTCTAAAGATTATTATCGTTATGAATTGGAAAATAAAGACATATTGAAATACATGAACCAAATGGGTATTGAAGGAAGCTTTAGCGATGCTAATGACATAATATGGAGAAACAATGCAGCAATGGGTTTTGATTTGGAGAACGAACTTTCAAAGATAACTGTAAAAACTCTTATTCTAGCCATTAATCAGGATCAGTATTTCCCACCATCACAGGATGCCATACCTATGTCTAAAATGATTAAAAATTCTAAAATTGCATTGTTTGATTCACTATGTGGCCATATTGGCACAAAAGATCTTTATAAAGTTGAAAATGATATAATCACCTTTTTTAAGGAATTTTTTTAGGAGGGTTTTAATATGCTGGTAAAAGTAGTTGATTATGGCAAAAAAGAATCTGATGACAAAAATTTAGAAGATCTAAATTACGTAAAATATAGAGTCAGCGGACTAGATGAGGATTCTCAAAAAAAATTGATTGAGAATCTGGATGAAGAAACAGAGATAATTTCTGGATATTTAATGGTTACGGTTTATTATAAAAAAGAATATTTTCCCTTCGGATCTAATGATGCAGCTATTAAGCCAGAAGACTTTATTGCAAGGGATGAAATTGAAATGACCGTTTTTTTGTCGGCAGTTCTTGAAGAATAACTTGATAAACCCAGTTCTGATTTATTAATTATATTTGTTCAATAACAATCCTTTTTTTAATTTTTTTAATTATATTAAATTTTTTTTAATTTTCAACTGTTTATTTTTAATTAATTAATCTGCTGTTTGTCAGGCTTTTTTTTTAAAACCAGTAAAAATATTAAAATAGTCCCTATAATACTTAGAATAAAGAATATGGAAAATGTAATCTTTTGGCTGGAAATAAATACTGCAAATTGGGAAGGAACAACTTCTAATCCCCCTAAAGTTCCTGAAAATATTAAAAGCAAAATACCTAAACTCAAAAGCTGGCCAGTAAAAATCACAGTGGACATGACTGCCGACGCAGAACCATAAAACTCACGATCAATGGAACTCATAAAAATATTAGTGTTTGGGGAAGAGAATAGTGCATTTCCCAGGCCTAAAATCACTGCTAAAGCAATTATATATATGATACTGGTTCCAATTCCAATAAAAATTGCTAAAAATAATCCAATACTGGATAATATTATTCCAACTAATGCAATAGGGGCACCATATATTCTATCAGAAAGTCTACCTGCGAATGGTGATACTAAGGCCACAGTTAGTGGTTGGATGGCCAGTAATATTCCCACAACCACTGGACTCAAAGATTGGACGTATTGCAAATAAAGGCTTATTAAAGTCCAGATAGCTGAAGTGGAAGTTATCATTAAAAGAGTCGATGCACTGGAAATAGCAGGAACAAGTTTTCTAAATATTCTAGGATTTATGATTGGTTTAGGTGTTTTTAACTCTAAAATTATAAATCCTCCTAACAATAACAGCCCTAAAATCACTAATAACTGCCCATAATTGCTAAATATATTGGTAAAACCATATAAAAGAATTATTATGCTTGGAACATAAACTAAGGTTCCCTTCAAATCAAAACTTTCTCCTTTAGAACCTACCCAATCGGCTTTTATTTTTAAAAAGATTAAAACAAGGATTATCAAACCAACAGGTATATTAAATAAAAATATACTTCTCCAACCAAAGGTCTGGGTTAAAAAACCACCTAATAATGGCCCTGCTAGAAGTCCAATATACACTGAGGTCACATAAATTCCAAAATACTCTCCACGGGATCCTAGAGGAAATACAGAACTTAGTATGGCTACTCCAGTACCAAATATCATAGAACAACCCACACCTTGCAGGAAACTAAATACAATTAAATAAGTTGCTGATGGAGAGAAAAAGGCCATAAATGATGCAAATGTAAATAAACCAACACCCATGGAGAAAATTTTTTTTCTCCCATAAATATCTCCTAAACGCCCAAATGGCAGTATTAGTGCGGTATTGGCTAATATGAATGATGTTGGTATCCATCCTAATATAACCAAGTCTAATGAGAATTCTCTGCCAATGGATGGGAGTGAAACATTTAATGCTGCACCCATATATGGTATTAGGAAAGCACCCATTACAACAACTGTTAAGACATAGAAAGAGCTTTTTTGGTCAAGTATTTTTGCCATAACAACACTTTTAGATATTTTTCAGATTTACTAAAATAATATATTTCTTTATAATTTAGTTAAATTAATCTTATGAAATTAGATTAAATTAAGTTAATAATATTTCAATTGCTAATTTTTGCAATTATCATAATAGCATAATCATATCTCAATAATTATAATTTCTGTTTATGTGGGCAGTAATAGGTTGTACGGCCTCCAACCTTAATTATATCTAATTTTCCACCTTTAGGACATTCTCCTCTTGGATTTCGATGGGCCAATAGGAAATTTTCAGGAAAATTGCGGGGACTATCATTGAATTCTATGGCCTTTTTTAGAACCCAGACCATATTATTATATAAATTATTCAATTCATCATTTTTGATTTGATTTACCTTTCTTAAAGGATGAATTCCACTTTGGAATAATATTTCATCAGCATATAGGTTACCTAACCCGGCTAAAAATTGCTGATTCATTAAAAGAGGTTTTATATGTCCTTTTCTTTTTAGGAACAATTTTTTAAAGGACGATAAATCTATTTCCAATGCATCGGGCCCTAAATGTTTTTTATTGATAAAATCCGAGATATTTTCGCTAATACTAATTTTACCAAATTTTCTAGGATCTTCAAAATCTAAAACATTCCCCTTTTCAAATAAAAATGAAATTCTGCTATGTGCTGTTATTCCTTCATTTTGTGGATGATATTTAAAAAAACCAGTCATACCAAAATGAAAAACTAGGAGTTTATTATCCTCACTTAAAGTATTATCAAAACTTGAAGCAAAAAGATATTTTCCATATCTGGAACTGGAAACAAAATATCTATTTAAAAATTCTTTTAGATCATTTTCAGTTATATCTACGAGTATTTCGGGATTATGAATATTAATTTCTTTTATTTTCTGATGCAATGATGTAGAATTAAAATATTGCTTGAATATTTCTAAACTCGGGAGTTCTGGCATATTTGGCCTCAAAAATTGATAAATGGCAAAGAGAAAATTAAGGAATGAAATTAACTTATATTTTTCAAATGTTCTTTGAATTCTTTTCGGTGCCGCTTTTCTTCGTCTATGATATGTTTTAACACACCAACAACTTCTTCATCATCAATAATTTCAATTTGCCTTTGATATTCATCGATGCCTTCGGTTTCTTTTTGAATTTGAAGCTTTAACTGCCCGATCAAATCATCAGAACTGAAATCCAATTCTTTATGTTCCATAGTTGGTTTGCCTCCTCTTTTGACTATTAAATCGGCTAACCACCACATATGTCTCATTTCATCTACAGATATGGCTTCTGTAAGTCTACTAACTTCACAATCTTTAATAATAAATGAATTATATGCATAAATCATGGTAGCTTCCAGCTCATGAACAAAATCAATGTTTAGGAGCCTTATTATTTCTTCATTATCCATTAAATTTCCTCCATAGTACGTTATAATTGTATCTTTAACGTATTTTCAATTATTAGTCAATTAAAATAATTTAATAATATTATTAAAATTATTCACTAAGTTATACATTTACTATTAATTACTCAAATTTAATTAAGCTATCATTTAATGAATTAAATTTTATAAATGCGTAAAAAATCTTCTAAATCTTCAACTTCTCCGAATTTAAGTGTATTCATGGCCTTTTGGCATATCTTTATATTTTCCATATCTTCATGGTTTAAAATATTTCGCTCATGGAGTAGCTTAATCAAAAAATCAACGGTATTATCATTTTTGACCAAATTCTTTTTAAGAGCTTCTAATTCTGGATTAATGGGGGAATGACTTTTAAATTTATCATAAATATCTTCATAGAGCAATAATGCACATTTAACCACATCTTCCTTTCGTGACCATATAATTCTCTCAAATCGCATATTCTTTTTTTCTTTAGAAATACCGATTCTTATAATATTAAAATATCCAGTTTGATGGTATAATTCTTGAATTGTTTTCCATGAGTCCAGTTTTAACTCAAATGTGGCATTTATAATTAGTGAATCGCCTTTTGAACTATTTATTTCTTCATGATAATCACATGGTTTGATATTTAATTCATTTAATTCCAGATAATCTATTTTCAGATTTTCTACTTCTTCTATTTCTAGCATATATCGAATTACAGGATTTCCTTCAGTATAATAATATGATGAATTTTTAACTATCCACTGCTGTCTGTTTTCTTTGGAGAAAATAGTTTCTGGAACTTTCTTTTGATTATATACTTGGAAATGTATTTTGAGTTTTTCAAGTGTCCTTCCAGTATGTTTTGATTTAATTTTTTGCTTCTTTTCCACTTCTGCATTAACTTCATGTTTTCCAATCATGAAAAGCATTAAAAACCCCCTAACATAAATACCGAATTAAACAATATAGATACTATTTTATTTTTTAAGACAAATAAATTTTATTAGAAACATTAGAAATTCAATTGAAAATTGATTTTTAAAGCCAGATTTCTAATTATAAATTTATTAATCGAATATCAATAAACTATAACCCTAAAAATGATTCAAATGAATGAAAATATTTTTATTGAGGATATGGATATAGAATACACTATTATTCGTAGAAAAATTAAAAATCCGCGTATGGAATTTAAAACCGGAAGACTAGTTTTAATTTTACCAAATAACTATAAAAATCACAAAAAACTTATTGAAAAACATAAAAACTGGATTTATAATAAGTTAGACGTGGTTAAAAAGTCAAAGAACTGCTATCTAAACATAAATCGGAGCAAAAATGAGCTAAAGTTGGAAATTCATCATTTGGTAGAATTTTATTCTAGTAGCATGCAATTAACTCCAGAAAATATTTCTTTTCGCCAAATGAAAAAAAGATGGGGAAGTTGTGATAGCGAAGGAAACCTCAAATTTAATACTAGGTTAAGATATCTTCCTGAAGATCTTATAGAGTATGTTGTTTTCCATGAACTAGCCCATTTGCTTGAATTTGGCCACAATAGGGACTTTTGGCATTTAATTGGTCTGAAATTTCCTGATTACAAGGAAAAAGATCAGGAACTTTCTATGTACTGGTTTGCAATAATGACTCACACAAATAATTTTAAAGATCCTTAAAAATTTAAAAATTCTTATTTTTTTATATTTCTAATTTTATTAATATAAAAATAAATTAAATTTGAATCAATTTAAAGAAATAATTTAACTTAATTCTTCAATATATCAGCCAGAGATTTTTAACATCTTTTCCACGGCCTTCAAAGCTTTAGAAGCAATGTCTTCAGGAACACTAACTATAAATTCTTCATTTAAAAGAGAATTTTTTACTTTTTCCAGTGTGTGAAGCTTCATATTTTCACAAATGGCCTCTTCAAAAGCAGGAATAGGATTCTTTTCTGGATTTTCTCTTTTGATCCGAGTACTCATATCTATTTCCGTCCCGATTATAAAGGTGTCCTTAGGGGATTCTTGAACTTGTTTTAACATCCCACCGGTACTTAAAACATGGTCTCCAACTTCTTGAACTTCTGGATCGCACTCTGGATGCACCAGAACTTCAGCATCAGGATATTTTTCTTTCATGATTAGAATATCGGCTGGATTGAACATTTTGTGGACGTAACAATGTCCTTTTTCGGGTATGGGGATTATTTCTTTATCTGTGTGCTGAGATACAAACCAAGCCAGATTTCTATCTGGTCCAAATAGAATGGTGTCTTCTTTTAGACTTTCCACTACTTTAAGTGCATTGGCGGATGTACAAAGAACATCGGCTTCGGCTTTAGATTCTGCAAGTGTATTAACATATAAAACAACTGCCGCATCTGGATAAACTTTTTTAGCTTTCCTAATTTCTTCTGCAGGGAGCATATGAGCCATGGGGCATTCTGCATCTGCATCAGGTATCACAATTTTTTTATCTGGGTTCAGAATAAATGCAGTTTCTGCCATAAAATCTACTCCACAGAAAACCACAAGGTCTTTATCTTTTATTTGGGAGGCCTTTATACAAAGTTCCAGAGAATCACCAATAAAATCAGCAATTTCTTGTATTTCACTGGGCTGGTAATTGTGGGATAATATGATGGCATTCTTTTCTTTTTTAAGTTTTATAATCTCTTTCTGTAGTTGATTAAGCATTTTATCGCCCTATACGATTTGAAAGATAATAAGATCAGTATTAATGTGTTGAAGATAAATTGACAGTTTATTAAGATTTATACATTCAGAATATTATTCACGATATCAATACAAAATTGTCAAGATCTTCATCTAAATCATTTAATAATCGTGGATTATTGATTTATAATAGTATTAGGTCATTAATAATTTCAATTTATATTAATATTGATTAACTAATGATTTTATTATAATTAGGCTAGAACACATATAAAAATCTTTCAAGTTTTTGGGTTTGTAAACTTTGTGGGTGTTGTTATTTTTTTATATGTTTTTGTGTCCAGTTTTTCATTTTGTG
>CAYUFT010000069.1:0-11394 GCA_964444115.1 uncultured Methanobacteriaceae archaeon | reverse complement strand
TGAAGAAACCATGGAAATTGTGAAAATGGTTTTAGTTGGAAAAATTAATACTAGTATAGTATCTAATATTTGTTTACATGGTGGTAAAGGTGTAGGATTGTCTGGAAAAGACAGCGGACTTATTAAGGCACGTAAAAAAGCACCTCATGTATTTAAAAATATTGAAACCGGTGAAGAAAGACAGATTGATTTGGGATTGGTTGGTGAAATAGAATCTATAAATACAGAGATTATTGAAATGTTAACCGATAATAATTATATTCCTATTATTTCTCCTATTGGTGTTGATAATACTGGCAATACTTTAAATTTAAATGCAGATACTGTTGCGGGTGATATTGCTTCAAAAATAGATGCTGAAAAGTTAATTGTTTTAACTGATGTTCCTGGAATCTTAGAAGATCCTAAAGATCCAGAATCACTGATAAAGAAGATAAATATTGATGAAATCAGCGAACTGGTGAAAGATGGTATTATTAAAGATGGAATGCTTCCTAAAACTATGACTTGCATCCAGGCCATACAAGAAGGTGTTTCTTCGGCCCATATTATTGATGGAAGAGTGGAACATTCTATACTACTAGAAATATTCACTAAAAAAGGAATAGGGACTATGATAACCAAGTAATTTGTTATTTGATTTTTTTAGTTTATTAAATATTAAATTAATAAAATAAGAATAAATTATCCTATATTCAAATTTTAAATTTTATTTTAATATCATTTTTTTTAAAATATTTTTTTTTAAATAATTATAGTACAATTTAAAAATTAACTATTAATATTGTTTATAACTTCTCTAGTCATTTCTATGGTTTTGGAGCTACCACCTAAATCTGGGGTTAAAACTTTTCCTTCTTTTAGAACTTTAAGCAATGAATTTTCAACTAAATTTGCACTTTCTAATTCTCCAAGGTGTTTAAGCATCATTACAGTTGATAAAATCATCCCTGAGGGGTTAGCTATTCCTTTACCTGCAATATCTGGTGCTGACCCATGAACTGGTTCAAAAAGTCCATTATTTTCCCCTATATTTGCGGAAGGTGTCATTCCAAGTCCACCTACCAATCCTGCTGCTTCATCAGATAATATATCTCCAAAAAGATTGGTGGTAACCACTACATCGAAAATATGGGGTTTTGTTACGAAATACATGGCCGTGGCATCCACATAATAATCATTTGATTCTATTTCCGGATAATTGTTAGCAGTATTGTAAAATGCTTCTTTGAACAAGCCGTCTGTTTTTTTAAGTACATTTGCTTTATGGACGGCAGTAACTTTATTTCTATTATTTGTTTTAGCATATTCAAAAGCAAATTTGCATATGCGCATTGAGGCATTTTTAGTAATTAATCGGGAGGCATTGGCTCCCTCTGGTGTGTATTCTTCTAATCCAGAATACAATCCTTCAGTATTTTCTCTAACTATTACAAAATCCAGGTCTTGGTATAGAGAATTAATTCCTGGAATGGATTTAATTGGCCTTAAATTTGCAAAAAGATCTAAATTTTTTCTAAGTATTATTATGGAACTTTTTTGACCAGGTGCGCTGGTAACGGCCCCAAAAAGTGTGGCATCTGTTTTTTTTGCAATCTTTATTGTTTCGTCAGGTATACTTGTTCCATTTTTTTGAAAACATTCATTTCCGGCTTCAGCTATTTTATATTCTAAATTCAATTCTAATGAATCTAAAACTGAAATAGCTGCTTCCATTACTTCTTTTCCAATACCATCGCCAGATATAACTGTAATTTTTTTCATAAACAACACCAATTTTCTAAAATAAATAATAATATTTTGCAGATGTAAATTATATATGTTTATAAGAATATAATTAAGTTAAATATCTTCTATTATAATATAATCTTGGATAATATAATGATTGGGGGATTATTTTTAATAGATATGGTTTAATATATAACAATTTAATATTATATTTTGAATTACTCTTAGTTTGATCGTTAGGAAGTTTTTAATAGATGGATTAATTCATAGGGCATTGGAAACTTTTCTTGGAGTTTCCTAAATGTATGAAATATAAATTATTATAAAATAAAATGAGAAAAATTATTATCAGAATTTTAATCAAGAGAGGATTATTATGAATGATGTTATGTCAATATTGGGCTTTATGGATGTTTTCACTGGCAGTAAAAAAGGTTCTCTAAAATATTATGAGAAAAAACTCCATGAGTTTCAAGAACAAGAAGCCGAGACGTTAATTGATATTGGTGTCATTTATTTAGAAAAAACTGACATGAAGAATGCTTTGAAAAACTTTAATGATGCTTTAAATGCTTACAAGAAACTTAAGTATCATGAAGGAGTTGCTTATACATTTGATCTAATTGGTGACACCTATTTGTCTGCTAGAAATTGTGAAATGGCCCTAAAAAATTATAAACAATCACAGGAAATTTATGCTAGTTTGGGTTCTCCTTTAGAGGATGAAATGAGTGAAAAAATCGATGAAGTAGGTCAAATAAATGATTCCATGGATATTGATGCGGATTTAGTAGATTTTGAAGAAAATGAGAACTCAGTTTATCAGAAAGAATATTTTGATGAAGGTCCATTGGATGATGCAAATACTACTGGTGAAATTTTAGATGGCTCTTCTAAGTCCGAGAAGATATCCATGAAAAAGATTGCCAAAAAATTAGAAGAATCAATAATGCTTCTTGAAAATTCTGATACTTATTCAATTTACTATAAAGATTCTAAAGATGAGGGTATGGAATACCTTAAAGAGGCATTATTAACTGCTGAAGTAATTGATGATACTGAAGGACAGGCTACTCTTCATTTGATGATGGGGGATAATGATTTAAAGGAAAAAAATACAGCTCAAGCTTTAAATCACTTTGACCAAGCACGAAAACTCTTTGAAAAAAACAGTAATAAAAAAGGTAAAGCTATTGCCATGCTTTTGATGGGCGCTGTTTTTTTTGTTTTAGATGAAAAAGAAGAAATGTATGATTTATTTAAAACATCTTTCAATTTATTTCATGATATTAACTATAAAAAAGGAGAAAACGTTGCCAAAGATCTTTTAGGGATGCTTTCTAACTAATATATAAAATTGAAGGTTGTTCAATATTCCATCAGAAATAAATTAATTATTTAAATTATCATTAGAGAAAATTTATCAATTAGGGTCTAATATAGAAAAATCTTTTATCAAAAAGGATACAATATACTATTATATTCAATTTCTATATGCTATCATTATTAATATCGAGGTGAAAAAATGGAGAAAAAAAAGAATGTGATTAGACTCATCGAATCTTTACAGGAAGATGATGAACACGTTAGAGTGCAGGTTATTGAGCTTTTAGAAGAAATTGGAAATCCTGCTGTTGATCCACTTATTGAAGCCCTTGATAGTCCGAATAAATATGTTAGAATGGGCGCTGCTAAGGCTTTAGGGGTTATTGGTGATTCTAAAGCTATTGAACCATTGATTAAAACTTTGAAAGATGATAATAAGTGGGTTCGCCGAGATGCTTCAGGTTCTTTGTCTCAAATGGGGACTGATGCAGTCGATCCTTTGATAAATATTCTTTCAGATGATGATTGGAAAGTTAGAGGCGCAGCTACGTGGGCTTTAGGTAATATTAAAGACGTTAGGGCTGTTGAACCTTTAATTGCTGTTTTAAATGATGAAAGTGGATTTGTAAGGGGTGGTGCTACCTGGGCTTTAGGTAATATTGGTGGTGAAAAAGCCGAAAGCGCCTTAAAAGAAGTTGCTAAGGGTGAAGGAACATATACTAAAAAAGTTGCTTCTAATTATTTGAATAAAGATGATAATTAATTTGTTTTATCATCTTAATTTTAATTTATCCTATTAGACTATTCAGGTCCTAATGACTTTTTAATTTTTAATTTACCCATTTTTCAGGGCTAAGTAAAAATTAAGATTAATTTATAAATTTCTATTATTGGTGAATTATAGGGGACATTCAATTCATCTTAATTAGTTAAATCATATAAAAATTTAATAGATAATACATTAATTAAATTAAGCAGGTGTTTATTTGAAAGTAAGTGTTATTGGAGCTTCAGGAAAGGTTGGGAGTTCAGCTGCCTTTTGTTTGGCAGAGGAATATTCACTCAGAGAGTTGGTCCTTGTTTCTAGAGAAGAAAGTTTAGATAAAATTAAAGGGGAAGCTATGGACATGTATGATGCTTTAGCAGCAAAAGATGTTCATGTTGATATTAAATCAACTAGTAATCTGGAAGATTTGGCTGGTTCTAATATTATTGTTTTGACATCAGGTATTGCTCGAAAAGAAGGCATGTCAAGGATGGATTTGGCTATTCCCAATGCTAAAATTGTTGCTAAATATGCGAAAGCAGTTGCTAAATATGCTCCTGATTCTATATTACTGGTAGTGAGTAATCCTGTAGATGTAATGACTCATGTGGCTTTAAAAGCTTCTGGAATGGATAAAAACCGTGTTATTGGTTTGGGTAATCACCTGGACTCTTTGCGTCTTAAAACTTTCATTGCCCGTCACTTCAATATAAATGTAAGTGAAGTAAGATCTAGGGTTATTGGAGAACATGGGGCAAATATGGTTCCTCTTTTAAGTTCAACATCTATTGGTGGTATTTTACTCAAATATTTCGCTAATTATCATGATTTTGATATGGGGAACATTATAGAGAAGGTTAAAAGTGCAGGGGAAGAAGTAATTATTAGAAAAGGAGCAACTGAATTTGGTCCAGCTTATGCAATTTCTAATATTGTAACTACTATATTAAATGATCAAAAAAGAATTTTAACGGTTAGTGCATACCTTGATGGTGAAATTGAGGGCGTTAAAGGTGTATGTCTGGGAGTACCTGCTAAAGTCGGCGCGAAGGGTATCGAAGAGATCATTCCTATAAAAATGAGTGATTATGAAATTAAAGCTTTTCTTAAAGCTGCTGATGTGGTTAAATCTTTGACTGCTGATGTTTTTAAAGCGGCAGACATATAATTATTTATTTAATTTATATTTGATATCAATATTACTATTATTCTTAAGTCAACAATTAGTATAATATTTTTTTAATAAAGGAACTGGCTATTACTTAAATTTTTAATAATTATATATAATTTGAATAATGTTTATAAAAATTTATTATTTTTTGATTTTAAGTTTAATCATATGGCAATTTAGTATACTTACTCTAGAAAAATGATAATTTCTACTTATTTTGTTTACTAAATATTTTAAAAAATGGAAGGAAATATTTATATCATCGTTCAGTTATACTATATTTAACTCACATATTTCTGAACATTGTACATCAATATTGAAATATAGAAATCAAAATTCAGAAAATAACTCCAGTCGGCAATGATTTTCCGGTAGATTTATATATTATTATTATTTAAATAATATGTGATTACTTAGATTATGATTTTTTAAAATTAAAGCTTATCTTTATCTATAATAAGTAAATCTAATTCATAATCTTGTAAAAAACCCATCAAAAATAGTGAAGGAGCAAAAATGATACGAATTGGAATCTTAAATTTACAGGGAGATGTTTCAGAGCATTTTCAGATCGCTCAGAAAGCTCTGGAAAATTTGAAAATTGAATATCAGTTACTGAATGTGAGAACGGCTGAAGATGCATCTCAATGTGATGGAATAATAATATCTGGTGGAGAAAGCACTGTCATTGGTAAATTGATGGTGGAAAATGGAATAAAAGATATTATAATTCAAAATGAGATTCCAGTTTTTGGAACTTGTGCTGGAATGGTACTTCTGGCTAAAGAAACTGATTATGAGCAACCTTTGTTAGAATTAATGGATATGAAAGTCAAAAGAAATGCGTTCGGTCGCCAAAAAGACTCTTTTGAACAAGAAATCGAGATATTAGGTGAAAAATATACTGGAGTTTTCATCAGAGCCCCCGCCATTGAAGAAGTGGGAAAAGATGTTCAAATAATTTCTAAACTTGATGATGTTATTGTTGGGGTTAAGCAGGGAAAAAATATGGCCCTGGCATTTCATCCAGAACTTACTGAAGATACTAGATTACATGAATACTTTATAAAGGAGGTATTATAGTGTGTGGAATTGCAGGTGTAGTTTATAAGGATAAAAAGCTTCACCCCGTGGGAAGCGACATGACAAAAATGCTAAATGCTCTACAACACAGAGGTCCGGATTCTGCAGGATTCTCTTTATATGGAGGATTAGGCCTTGAAGATAACGAGTATTTACTTAATATTGAAGTTAAAGAAAGACCCGGACTAATTGAATCTGTTAAAGAAATAGTTGAATTTCTTAGTCCTATAAAATCTGAAGAAATAATTCCTTCTGTGGAAAATTTCAACATCTATCGATGTAAAATTTCTCTGAAGGAATTTTCCCAGTTAAAACCCCTGATTATGGATATTGACAAACTGGAAGATGTCATGGTACTAAATGGGAGTCACTCATTTGAAATGATTAAAGACGTAGGTTCTGTCTTAGAAATTGCGGATAGATATGACACCTGGTCCAAAATGGGAACTCATGCTATTGGCCACACCCGATTTTCCACTGAGAGTCTGGTAGATAGATATCACGCTCACCCTTTCCAGACTTACATCATACCAGATATCACGGTGGTCCACAACGGCCAGATAACTAACTACTGGAAAATAAGGGACCCTCTGGAACGTAAAGGACACATATTTGAAACTAATAATGATACGGAATGTATTGTGCATTATGTGGCCGACAAATTGGACAATGGATATTCTTTAGAAGAAGCTCTGGAACAATCTGTTAAAGACATGGATGGGCCTTTTTCTTACATTATAGGGACTCCTAATGGTGTAGGAATTGCCAAAGATCAACTGGGACTTCGTCCTGGAGTAATGTCTGAAAATGACGATGTATTTGCCATTGCATCAGAAGAAGTTTCCCTGAGAGAAGTAATGGATACTCAGAATGTGGAACAGATTTCCCCTGGTGAAGTTAGGGTTTATGAAATTTAATAATTTAAATTTGATATTATTCGCATGATTATATATGAAGGTGATTTAATGAGGGAAATAGAAATTGACGCTCAATCAAAAACTCCCAGGGAAATAAACCGCGCTATACGGGATATGAGTCAGGAATATGATAGAATTGTCCTGAAAAATCCTGATGCCAAGCATTACCTTGCGGCTGGCCTTACAAATGATGTGGAACTGGTTATTGAAGGTTCGGCAGGATACTTTGTAGGAACTATGACTCACAATGCTCGTATAAAAATAAATGGTAATGCTGGATGGTTTCCGGCAGATAACATGACTGAGGGCGAAGTGATTGTTGAAGGCTCTGCTGGAGACGGTGTAGGTCAGGGAATATATGGTGGAACTGTAGTGGTTCGAAGGGATGTTGGATCTCGTACTGGAGAAATAATGAAGAATGGAACCGTTATTATCGGTGGAAATTCTGGATTTATGACGGGTATATTTATGATGGGTGGTAGAATTATCATCCTGGGTGATCTGGCTGAAGATGCAGGAGAATCTATCATAAGGGGAGCCATTTACGTTCTAGGTGAAATTAAGAGCCTTGGAAAAAATGCTAAAATAGAAGAAATAGACGAGGAAGATAAAAAGGAATTGAAGGAACTTCTACCTTCTTATGGTTTTGAATTAGATGATTCAAAATATGATAACTTCCGTAAAATAGTCCCAAGAAGCAAAAGACCATTCTATGGTCAGGATTCGGAGGAAGGATAATGAATAATAACTCTGTTAAAAATCAAGCTGAAATAAAAGCAGGCAATTGTTCGGAGAAAATTGCTATGACCGGAACCCCGTGTCAAATCATGGCCGCTTCTATTATGGATGATTATTCTGGTTATCTAGGGGATTTGCCAGTAGATTTGAAAATAGGTCTTTTCTGCATGGAAAACTTTTCCTACAGCTACTTAAAGGAACTTTTGAAAAAGCACGACATTGATTTAAAGGATGTGAACCAGTGTCGTATTGAAAAGGGCTATTTATGGTTATATCTAACTGAAGATCAAGTATTCAAAATTTCTTTAGATGAAGCTAAAACCTGTATCCGAAAAAGCTGTCAGGTATGTATGGACTTCACTTCAGAGCAATCAGACCTATCAGTTGGTTCTGTTGGATCGCCGGAAGGATGGTCTACTATCATTGTCCGCAATGAAAAAGGATTGGAATTAATGGAAAATGCTGAGGAAGCTAATTACATTGAAACTAAACCTATCTCTGATTCTGGGATTAAATTAATGGAAAGATTGGCACTAAAAAAGAAATCTGAAAACTTAAAGGAAATTAAAAAAAGGGAAAATATGGCCCGTCCCGTGCTATACTGGAGAATAATGCCAGAAGGGGAATACTTAGAAGAAATCTCTGAGAGTCAATTTGCAGACCTGAAAAGCGATGTTATTGACGTGGGAGCATGTGTTCTTTGTGGAGCCTGTTTATTGTCCTGTCCAGAAAATATTGTGGAAATAAATGGGAGAAAGCCAGAAGTAAAGGGTAAATGTCCGGAAGGATGTAATGCTTGTTATATGGCATGCCCAAGGACTTATGTTTCTGATAAAATTGTCAGTCATGACTCCGAAAAATCTGCCTTTGGGGACTACATTAAAATAGTCTCTGCCAGGGCTTCCATGTTCCATGGTCAGGATGGAGGAGTTGTTACCTCCCTATTAAGTTTTGCTGTTTCTAACAAAGTGGTTGATGAGGCATTAGTAGTAGACCAAAGTGCTAATGACCCATGGAAACCAAAACCAGTACTCACTGGTGATGTAGAAACCATTGTTAAGGCTTCAGGGACTAAATATTCAGCTTGTCCTATTTTTAAACCATTAAAAGATGAACAATTAAAAAATAATTCAAAAAAGGAATTAGAATCCAATAAAGGGGGATCATAATGCCTTTCAAAGTAGAAAGAAGTAAAGAGCTCTGTATGAGAAATTTTGACAGGCCGGGCTGCTGCTGGTATTTATGTGACAACCGGGACGAAAGTCAATGTAAAAACTGTTACTCATGTTTCAATAACTGTCCCCATGACGTTTATGAAATAATTGGGGATCAACCTTACCCACTTCACCATGAAAACTGTGTGGGATGTCGTATATGTGAAGAAATGTGTCCTAATGATGCTATTGAGGTTAATGCAGTACCTGAAGATCGCAGAAATGTCTGGTCACTAGCAGATATTGTGGAAATCAACCGGAAATCCAGTGAAGGATCTTACAAGGTCAGAGGATGTGGAGCAACTCGTGTAATACCAACTTTTGATGATCTGGTAATTGTACCAGCTCAGGTTTCCCGTCCACCTATTGACAAGTACCGGGAACCATGTAATACTAAAGTAGTATTGGGAAGCCGTTTTGCTGAAAATCCTCTTGTATTGGATACACCTATTATGATTGCCGCCATGTCATTCGGTGCCTTAAGTAAAGAAGCTAAAATTGCTCTGGCCATGGGAGCTACTCTGGCTGGAACAGCCACTAACACTGGTGAGGGAGGAATGCTTCCAGAAGAGCGTAAATACTCCTCTAAATTAATTGCCCAATATGCATCTGGTCGATTCGGGGTTTCAGCTGAATATCTGAATAACTCAGAGGCCATTGAGATTAAAATTGGTCAGGGAGCAAAATCTGGTATGGGCGGACACCTTTTAGGTGAAAAGGTTACTGCTGAGGTATCAAAAATCAGAATGATTCCTGAAGGAAGTGACGCTCTAAGTCCGGCCAGGCATATGGATATAGTAGGCCCTGAAGATTTGAGTATGAAAATTTCCCAGTTAAGGGAAATCAGTGACTGGAAAGTTCCAATTATGGTTAAATTTACTTCAGGAAGAGTTAGTGACGATGTAAAAATCGCTGCTAAAGCTGGAGCAGACATAATCGTGGTGGATGGTATGCAGGGAGGAACTGGTGCTGGTCCGGATATAGTGACTGAACACTCTGGTGTTCCAACTATTGCTGCTATTGTAGAAGCAGATGAGGCCTTAAAACAGATTAACCTCAGGGAAAAAGTAAGTCTGGTAGCTGCAGGTGGTATCAGAAATGGTGCAGATGTGGCCAAGGCCATTGCTTTAGGTGCAGATGCGGCATATATTGCAACTTCTGCTCTGGTTTCAATTGGATGTCGTGTTTGTCAGAAGTGTTACATGGGAACTTGCAGGAAAGGTATAGCTACCCAGAATCCTCAACTTAGAAGGAGATTGGACTATGTGGAAGGTGGTAAAAAAGTGGCCCGCTACATAGAAGCCATGACTGAAGAAGCTTGTATGCTCACTCAACAGGCTGGAAATACTGACGTGAGTAAACTGGAGAAGGATGATCTTCGCGCATTAACTATTGAGTCATCAGTCCTTACTGGTGTGAAAATGGCTGGATTGGAAGCTCCGTTCATTAAAAAATAATTCCTTTTAATATTTTAAGAGGAATTTTATATTCTCTTTTTTAATAGAGTATAGAATTAAAATTAATAGTAGTTTAATAAATTTTATTTTACTTTTTTTCATTATATATTATTTCATAAATTTTTAATTTTTAACTAATTCTTTAGATTAATTACTTGTATTATTTTTTGAAATAGCTTTAGCTTTTTTTCCTAAATTAACAGGTTGATTTTCGGAATTATTTTTCTTTTTATTAGAAGTATTGTATTCTTTTATTTCTTTTCCTTTTTCTGATTCAAAACATTCTGGACAAATGGTTAATTCATTAAATGGGTCTAATTCATCTGTAAAATGCCCAATAAATTCTTGTTTAAATTTTAATTTAGAAAAATCTTCTTTATTAAATCTTTTCCCGCATTTTTCACATTTTTGCATAGCATCAACTCAACTTAATTGAATAGTTCATTTGATTAATTTTAATTATGATATCTATCTATTTTAAAATTATTTTGATCCATGAACTCAATTTTTTGACTAAACTAAAAATGAATGCAAATATATTAATAATATATAAAAATATTTTTTCAGGTTTATTATCAATTAAAAATCTTGTTTTATGAGAAAATATATATTATTAATAAGCATATTTTAATCATTGGAGATAAAAAATGCATAAAATATCAGTAAAACATTACGTACTAATTATTGCAGCCCTTTCATCTTTCTTAACACCGTTTATGGGCGCCTCAGTTAATGTGGCCCTTCCGGCCATTGCAGCTCAGTTTAAAATTGATGCAATAGTTCAAAATTGGATTCCCGCTTCATATCTTCTGGCAGCAGCTATATTTGCCGTTCCCTTTGGTAGAATATCTGAAATATATGGGATGAAAAAAATATTTACCTATGGGATGCTTATTTTCACTGTTTTCTCAATTTTATCTGCATTGGCTCCTAATGCCATGGATTTAATAATTTTTAGAGTTTTCCAGGGAATAGGATCTGCCATGATGTTTGT
>CAYUFT010000068.1:0-11560 GCA_964444115.1 uncultured Methanobacteriaceae archaeon | reverse complement strand
GAGGATTAATAGCCTCCCTAGCTATTTTAGCAACAATTTGTTTGTGTTTATCCTCTAGCATTTCCCTGCGCTGTTGGGCAGTGAGCTGGATTTGTCCCTTCTGAATAATTAACTCTGCAACTTCTAAGGGATCCGTGCTCTGAAATACTTTAAGCATACCTTCCTCAGACGCTTTATCACCCTTTTTAGCATCTTTAAAAATTTCTTCCACTGCAAGAACTGTTTCTATTTCTATCCTAGATTCATTAGATCCTTTCTTATATTCTGCAGAAAGATCAGGATCCACAAAAATCTCGAATCGTTCCCCATGGGATTCCAAACGGGCAATAACTGCATCTTCAAGATTAACCATGTTTTTTACTCCTCTTCCTCCTTCTCTTTTCTGATGAGAAGTTCTTCTACATGATCTTTAATTTCTTCTTCAGATAATTTCCTGTATTTTTTGTCTTTAACATCAATAACAGCTATTTCAACACTTTCAGGAGTTGTTTTTCCTTCAGTGGCTTCATAAACAGCATCTAGAGCAAGTTCAATTGCATCTGTAAGAGTCATGTCTTCTTCATATTTCTTTTCAAACTCTTCCATGGCCACTTGTCTTCCAGCACCTATGGCTGTTGCTTTGTACTCTATTAATGCACCACTAGGGTCAGTTTCAAATAATCTGCATCCTTTGCCATTAACTCCACCTATTATTAAAGCGGATCCAAAAGGACGCACCCCACCATGCTGGGTGTACATCTGTTTCATGTCACAAATCTTTTTAGACAGTGTTTCGACACGAATAGGTTCATTATAGGTTATTCTGTTAACCTGAGCTTCTATTCTAGCTTTTTCAATAATAGCTCTAGCATCTGCCACCAATCCTGATGTAGCAGCACCAATGTGTTGGTCGATTTGGAATATCTTTTCAATTGATTTAGGTTCGACCAGTTTGCTTGTGGGTCTTTTATCCACAACAAGCACTATTCCTTCGCTTGATTTGACACCTAATGAAGTTGTGCCTCGTTTTACGGCCTCTCTTGCATACTCAACCTGAAATAGTCTTCCATCTGGACTAAATACAGTAATGGCCCTATCATAACCTGCACTTTGAAGTGGTTGCATATGTATACCTCTCTTTTTTATCTTATTTTATGAATGTGATTTCTTATTTTTTAGTGACATTTAATTGATTTTAAAATGCTCAATTTCTTTATCAAGACTTATTTTTAAATCAATTTAATAATTTATTAATACTGTGTATTTATGTTAGGGTCTGGATTTAATAAACTTTTGTGTTGCAGAATGAATGGTTCCAGATAAACCCAGAGTGTGGAAAACTATTTTATTTCCACGGAAATTTGTTACCAATGAAAGAGAAGCCCTAACTTTTTCTTCATCTCCCCTATTACAATGCAATATACCTTTTATAATAAAATCATTACCTTTTTGACCACAGTCCCATTTTCTCATGAGCCATAGTCTGAATCTACTTGTTTCAGATTCACCATAGAGTTCCAGACACGAATTCCAGATTAAATTGACTAATTCATCTCTAGTTATAGATTTTTGGCAAATCAATTCAAATGCAATATATCTTTTTGAACCTCTAAGTGTAGGAGGTAATATTTTAAGTTTCATGGATAATCATCTTGTTATTATTAAATATTTTATGATAAGTACAAAATTGGCTAAAAAATTGATAGATATGTATTAGTAATAATTTTAATTAAATGTCTGGTTAATTGGCAACTTTCTTGGCCCCCACAATGATAACGTCCTTTCTTTGATTATTGAAATCAACTATATTTTTTGGATTGTTAGAAATGGCCAAATTCACTTCATTTTTACTCAAACCAGAACACTGGCTGAGTGCATTTAAATCTTTAGGATTTCTTAAATCATAAATAGAAACCGCTCCACTGCCAATAATTAGGGGAAATTTAAATTTCTTTTGTAATTTAACAATTTCCTGAAAATGCGCCATTATTTTAGACCTAATAGGTGATCTGGCCCGTAATATGTCACAAATATTTAATTCTATGGCTACCTCATTCTTAGCAGCCTCTTTAGCAAGAACGTGATTAATTCCACAATCTCTACGCTTATAATATGGTCTTGAAAGAATATCAAGCTGGATATTTTCACATGCAGCACGATTTATCTTTAAATCTCCGCCAACTGCCATTAAAATATTAGTTTTTTTTCTAGAACTTCTAATCTGCCTTTTTAAATCTTCCGAATTTTTCGGGAAAATGTTAATTCCTGGAAAAATCTTAAAAGTTTCCTCAGAATTTAAATCAGAATCTGAAATAGAATCTAGATTAGAAACCGAATTAGAGTCCTTAGTTGGTCGTGAATTAATCTCATTTTCAATTTCTGCCAAATATTCCTTTGATTGATTATAATCATCTTTAGAATATAGTAAAGAGACACCAGAGTATCCCAATCTTTTTGCTTCCAAAATTAATTTCTTATCAGAGTTATAATTTCTTCCCTGTAGGTGAAAATCGTAAAATTTCAATTTAATCAGATAATTCCCGGACAATTGCCCCTTTGTAAAATTTAATTTAAATATATTTTAATGAATTAAATATTTTATAATTTAAGATTTAAATTATTTATGATAATTAAATTAGTGATTAATTAATTAAATTTAGAGTAATAGGAATATAATAAGTTAATATAAAATCAATACCATAATTAAGCCGTTTCAAATATTTGGTGAGCTATTCTAATGGCCACATCTTTTTTAGCAGGATAGGCGGCAATTTTTATTCGAACGTGTATAGAATCACCATGCTCTACCACTTTCCAATTCCCTTTTAAAGCTTCCTGCTTATCAAATCTAAGAAAGAAATTTCCATTATCATCCATTTTTTTTTCAAAATCATGGGATATTTTTATAATATCTTCTTTATCCATTTCTCGAAGTTTTTGAATAAATTCTTTAATTTCCCGTTTTTTAGTTATTTTTTGACTTAAAATTGTAACTGGATTAAGATAATAACCTTCTGTATGTTCTATTTCCGGCTTAGCCATGGGAAATATAGTCTCTAATGACTCTTCAACCTTTTCTGGTATTTCAGTACCTTGGATAAAAACTCTATATGAAATATTGTGGATCATTTTAATCAACTTGAATCAGGAAATTAATAATAGAAATTCTAATAATTTAAATTATAGCTCATTTACAAAGATTATTGCTTGTAATTTGTAGATAGTAATACATTAATAGCTTTAATTTATAATTAGAACAGAATATGTTGTTTTTGGATAAAACTGTTAATCTATGAAAATAGTAGAAATGGATAATTAATATAAAAAAAGAGGAAAAAAGTAAGAAATCTAAAAGATTATCTTAATTTTTCAGCACCTTTTCCTTTATTACGGAGACCTCTGGACTTTTTACCTTGACTGGTTAAGCCACGGAAAGCCCGTCCGGTGTGTTGTTTTTCACAGATCCAATTGATTTTAGGATCCGCTTTTATAACAGGATGGTTAGGGTCAACTAAAATAACTTCATAGTATTTATGTTTACCATCGGCCCATACCCAGTAAGAATTTAACACTTCCATATTTGGGAATTTTCTGGCGACTCTCTCTTCAGCAATCCTTTGTATGGACTTTTTAGGAGTAATCTTTTTAATACCCATTCTTTTAGGCTTACGACCTGCTTTGAATCGGCTTTTTCTTCGTCCACCACGCCTAACGCGAGTTCGGACAACAACGTAACCTCTTTTGGCCTTGTAACCTAAGGATCGAGCTCTGTCGATACGGGTTGGCCGGTCTATTCTTTGAATTACGCTTTCTCTCCTCCATTGAGGAGCTCTTTCCCACATAAGTTCCCTTACATAGGAATTGTCTGGATTTTTCCATGCATCTCGTACATATTTATACATTAATAAACACCTCTTGTTCAGCTTGCGCCACATCCATGGGACATTGTCCCAAAAAGAGTCTTTTCTCGTCAAAATTGACGGTGATAAATATTAGTTAAGAGTACTTAAAAAGGTTTGGTTTAAAATAGATTTTAATATGATTTTTTTAATTTAATAATTACAGATGAATTTTAATTATGTATAAGTTCATATAAATCAGAAATGTCATTATGTCTAATCCAAGTATAGAAACAATTCTTAATTGCTAATAAAAAAACTAAAATCGCACTGATCATCAATATAAGACCATCTAAAGAATATCGAAAAATCATGATTGATCCGCAAAAATAAAAGTTATATAAATAAAATAAAAATTAGCGAGGATATTGATTAAATTTAGTTTTTAAAATATCTTGAGCCGTTGAAGCATCATTGAAAGCTTTTATACGTAAAATTTCAGCATTATCCAGATCTGAAGTTTCATTCAGTTGCATCAATTCTAAAAATGTCTTTTTAGAAGATTCATTGTGCTTTTCAGCATTCCTAAGATGCATTCGATGCCCTGATGCAGATAAATTACCTTTTATCCGGTTAATCTTTATTTGGATAGATTTAGTAATGACATAACCTTCTACAGCAGAAGGAATAAGTTTTACGGCATGCCATTTCTTATAAGAAATGTTATCCAGACACTCAGACGTATCTTTTGTCTTTTTAAGATTCTTTTTTAAATCATTGAGCCATTTAGAACCTTCATTCAATTTATCATCAATAATTTTGAAATCCTCATCAGGTAAATTAGCGTATTCTGAGCGTACTCTAGCTAATTCCAACCTTGAGATAGTTTTTTCAATACTTGCCAAATAATATTCTGTATTTTTTTCATGTATTTCTGCTGACCCAGTTCCATCATGACCTTTAAGATAACCCATGATCTGGGATTTATCGACACCTTTTAAAGTTCGATAACTCATTCCTCCAGCATTTTCTTCATAATCTTGAGACATATAACAACCACCAGCAGATTTTAAAATTTTAATTCATGATTTTTTTAATAATGTGAGTTAATTAAATAAATAGAAATTATACACTTTTATTAATCATATTTGATATCCGAATACAAAATAACTCATTAATTAATTTTTAAAATAGTGAACACAGTTCTATAAAAAAATATTAAATTCTAGATTTAAATTCTAGAACTGTGAATAAGTTAACTCTTTAACTAATTTATTCATTTAGTTCATATAATATCTTCATTGCTTTAACAAACGGAGGATTACCTGCAGTCAAAAGAACTACACGTAAAACATCAACAATTTCATCCTTTGTTGCTCCAAATTCTCTAATAGCACTCATCATTTGTTTTTTCATAGCCCTATCGTCAGAATTTGATGCAGTGATTCCTAATGCAATTAGTTTCTGTGTTTTATAGTCCAGCGCCTTCCCAGTGTATGCAGCTTCATTTAATTTAACTACTGCATCATATATGTCTGGATAATCATTTTTAACATGAGCCATTCCTTTACCATAGAAAACATCTTCTTTCATGGAATCCCTCCTATTTTTATATAGTATTCTATAGTATGTATTCTATCTTATTTAAATTTTTGACCATAATCTTTGACTATAACCATAATTTTGACCATAGCTAGATTTTGACATAGCTAGATTTTATTGTATTATCAAATCCATGGCCTATGAATCCAGAGCAAGATAAATGAAAAAAATACATCAGTTTTTATTTAAAGTGATTTTTTTTGATGGATTTAAATATTTGAATAAATATATGGAATGTTCTATTGTGTGATAATCTAATTTATAGATACAAAATAGGTGAAATTTTGAAAAACAAAAATGATAATGAAAAATCAAAGAAACTGCTAAATTATGCTTATAATTGTAAATTAGACGATTTAAGTTCTTTACTAAATGAAATAGAAATTAATTTAAAAGAAAATAAAGATAATGAAACTTCTCTAAGGGCAAAAAGAGTAGTTACCAGTAGAATGGCATCATATAAAAATTATTGATCTATTTATCTTTATTTTATTAATTAATAATCAGTTTATGGAGAAACTTAAAATATTTTGAAACATAAATAATTAAAGTAGATTTTAAAAATAATAAAGTAATTAAATATGAAAATAATTATTAATCGAATACTGAATTGAATTGAATTTGAATAATTGATTGAATTAATTGGTGTAGACATGTATCCTAAAAAGTCAGAGGAATTTACAAGAATTTCATTTAAAATTTCAAATGAATTATTGGCAGATTTTAAAGAGTATGCACTCTCAAAAAACTACCAGCGACTAGATGAAGCCATTATTGATCTAATTAAAAATGAAATAAAAGACAAATAGTTAAAATGATTTAATTAGATTATAATAATATTTCTGAAATCTAGTTTTTCTAAATCTAGGTTATAAATTAAAATAAATAATTTTAGCTACAAATTGGAAATTAATTAGCTATTTTTTCTCAAGCAAATCTTTCAATTCTTGAATTTCATATTTGAGGTCTTTTATCTCTTTATTGAGATTATCCATGCTATCTTTTTTAGGAATCTCAGCATTTAAGGTATCGATCTTTTTTTCAAGATTTTGAACATATTTTGAATTTCTTTTATTTAGTTTATCGCTTTCAAGGCGAAATTTATCCATTAATGAAGAAGTGGTAGCGGCAGTCAGTAGACTGGATATTCCAATAGCACTCAACATGGCCACAACCCCAACAATACGGCCTAATGAAGTATAAGGAACAACATCACCATAACCTACGGTAGTTATAGTCTGAATAACATACCACAATGAGTCTTCATAATTGGTTACATTAGGATTAATTCCATTCTCCACCAGAAAAAAAGAAATAGATGAAATTAAAAGAACCGCCAGGAAAAAGGCCACACCATAAATCAGCCGACTTTTTTCAACAAATTCATCAACAGATCGCCCTACCTGCCGGACTGCGAACATTAAGGCTACTACTTTTATTAGGTTAAGAACTTTTACAGCTATTAACGGGCCACTGATACCCAATATATCTATAGCAATGAATGAAAATGGAATAATAATAATAATTAAGTTCCAATTTCTTTTCAAATAAGCTTTAGGCTCGTTTTTTCTCATCTGATTTGCATATCCAACCAATAAAAGCATACTGGTAATTAAATCAAAATAAGCAATG
Organism: uncultured Methanobacteriaceae archaeon; assembly: GCA_964444115.1. Classification (GTDB taxonomy): domain Archaea; phylum Methanobacteriota; class Methanobacteria; order Methanobacteriales; family Methanobacteriaceae; genus UBA349. The sequence continues at coordinate 4,508 of CAYUFT010000068.1, read as the reverse complement.
TTTTGATAATTGGCCATTTTAAATGGCAGCAAACTACTGGTTAATAAAAGAAAGCTGTCAATTAAAATAACACTTATGTACAAAATTTCCAGTAGCAGCCCCAACCTACGATTCATAGTTTAATTTATTATTATTCCCATAAATATCTCTTTTGATGATTTAGCATTTTATTAAAACAATTTTAGTAGATTTTTATTCAATTTTAATTAAATTTCGAAAGATTTAAAAGTCATATGAACAGTTAGTCATATGTGGTTTATAAAATTTCAAAGCCACATTCATAAAATTAAAATTTATATTAAAAATTTACATTTGGAGTGAAAAAATGTCGTTTTTCTCGTTAATTCTAAAAAATCCATTTAGAAATAAAACCAGAAGCGCACTGGCAATTGTGGGTATAGCAATTGGAATAGCAACCATTGTAGCACTGGGAATAATTACTGATGGACTAAAAACGTCAACTGAAGAAACATTAAAGGCCGGAGGATCTGATTTTTCAGTAGTAGAATCTAATGTGTCAGATATGTTCCTCAGTAAGATAGATGAAAGTTATATTAACAAAATAAAATCAGTTAATGGAGTTGAAGATGCCGTTGGAGTTTTAACTGCCATTCAGCCCATAGGAGGAAATCCCTATTTTGTTTTAATTGGAATAGACCCTAATAAGCTGGACATAAGTAACATAAAAATTACCAAAGGAAAATCATTTACCAATGGCAGTGACAAAGAAGTTATAATTGGAAAAGTAGCCTCAGAAAAGCTAAATAAAACCATTGGAGATACTTTAACTCTTAACCAGAAGAAATATAAAATAACTGGAATATTTGAAACTGGTGATCTTCAGCAAGATGGTGGGGCCTTTTTGTCACTAGAAAACCTTCAAGACATTGAGGACAAACCTGACAAGGTCACCATGATCTATGTTAAAATAAAAAAAGATGCTAATGTTGATGAAATAACCAAGGCCATTGAAGACAAATATGGCAATGATGTCACCACCATTGCATCCTTAGAAGATCTTCAAAGTGTAGACCAGGGTTTAAACACTATTGACACAGCTTCCTGGGCCATATCTATTTTAGCCATTGTTATTGGTGGTATAGGTGTAATAAATACCATGATAATGTCTGTTTTTGAGAGGACCAGAGAAATTGGAGTATTAAAAGCAGTTGGATGGAAAAATAGAAGAATATTAGGAATGATATTAGGAGAATCCATCGTATTGACCCTGGTGGCAGGAATAGTAGGTTCCATCATGGGAATTCTGGCCATTCAGATTTTACTACCACTGGGAATGGAAGGTTTTATTAAGCCAGTTTATACTAGCGACGTATTTATTAGAGGATTTCTAGTGGCCCTTATTGTAGGACTAATTGGAGGATTTTATCCTGCCTATCGGGCCAGTAAATTACCACCAACGGAGGCACTGCGCTATGAATAATCAGGATGCAGAAGTTATTTCCAATAATAAATCCAGTGATGAAAAAACTGGTAAAAATATTGTGGAAATAAAAAATCTGAAAAAAAGTTTTGATCATGGCAAAATAACTGCATTAAATGGCCTTAACCTTGAAATAAAAGAAGGAGAATTTGTATCCATAATTGGACCATCCGGTTCTGGGAAATCTACTCTTTTAAACATGATTGGGGCACTTGATAAAGCAGATGCTGGAGATATTACTGTTTCAGGAATTGATCTAATCCGAAAGAAGGATTTAAGTGATTTTAGATCTCAAGAAATTGGATTTATCTTTCAGTTGCATAATCTAATTCCGAATTTAAGTGTACTGGAAAATGTAGAAGTTCCTATGTTTGAGAGTAAAATTTCTGGAAAAGACATGCGTAAACGGGCCTTGGAGCTTCTGGATTATGTTGAGCTTTCTGATAAAATAAAAAGAAAACCAACTGAACTTTCCGGAGGCGAAAGGCAACGAGTGGCCATTGCCAGAGCTTTAGCTAATAAACCTTCCATAATATTAGCTGATGAACCAACCGGATCTTTGGATTCGAAAACAGGTCAGGTGATCTTACAAAGGTTGAAAGAATTGCATGAAAAGGAAAATGTGACTCTGATTATGGTCACTCACGACATGAATGTGGCCTCACTGGCAGACCGGACCATAGAAGTTCTGGACGGACAAGTTCAGAACTAATTTTTTTATTTTTTTTAATTATTTTTGCTTAAAATGTTATTTTAAATTTATTTAAAAAAAGTCAAACAGATTTTATAAATAAATATTATCTAAATATTAAAATTAAATATTAAAGTAGTTATTTAATCCCCAACTTGTTTTATACCACCATAATGGAACTTAACAACATTAGAATTTAGGGGAATACAATATACTCACTGTTTGGATCACCGGGTGGAAACTTGCAGCAAACCGTTATTTTGCTATCATCAATCATAATTTGAGTTATAACTCCCATCTCACTAACAGTTCCCCCTTCCTGATAATTAAGACGATTAGACATGTTGTAACCATCAGACATGGCCTCATCCAGGAATATTCTTACCCATTGAACTATAATCATACGAATCACCAATGATTAATTATATTTTTTTTATCATAAGAATTTTTAGATAGGGGCATAATTAATTGTAAAATAAATTGTAAAATAAAAAAATTGATATGATAAATTTATCTGAATTTTTATTATGATGAATGAATATTCAAATTTATTGAATCTAAAATTAATTCAAATTAGAAAAATAAATTAATAATAATGAATATAACTATTTTACATGACTGGTACTAAAAAAAGAATTGCTTGGGGAATTACCGGAGCTGGAGAGAAACTTCCAGAGACTTATGCTATAATGAGAGACATTAAAAAAAGATATCAGGATGAAATAGAAATTAGAGTATTTATTTCTAAATCCGGGGATCAGGTCGTTAAATATTATGGAATATACCGCGATTTAGAAACCAGTTTTGATAATGTATGGGTGGAAATAAATGCAAATTCACCATTCCTAGCTGGACAAATCCAATTAGGTAAATTTGACTTCATGCTCATATCTCCCGCAACATCCAATACTGTGGCCAAAATATCCCTTAGAATAGCAGACACTCTTTTAACTAATGCTGCGATTATGGGGCAAAAAGCTGGTGTTCCACTTTATATCATGCCCTCCGATTTCAAAGAAGGGACCGTAATAACTAAGCTTCCAAATGGGAAAGATTTAGAACTTACTATAACTAAAGAAGATGTGGAACATGTGGAAAAATTGGCCAGTATGAACAATACTCACGTTTTTGAACATCCAGAATATATCTATGACATATTTGAAAAATTAGTTGAATCTGATAAATAAGTAATTCATTTAAAGCTAATTCAGACTAGCTATTTTAATATAAAATAATTTAATATTCTTTTTTCAAAATTTGGGCATTATGAATTAATTAAATAAAAATAGTGTAAATATTAAGTTAATAGAAATTAATTAAATAAAAATAGTGTAAATATTAAGTTAATAGAAATTAATTAAATAAAAATAATGAATAAAATAATGAAATGTTTAGTTAAAAAAAATACTGATTTTATTTAAGTTCCTGGAAAACTACTCCATATCCCCAAATAGACTTTCCATCGGGCCCTGCTTCTTCTACAAAAGCATTTGTTCCTTTGAAATAGCCTTCAGTTAAACCAGTAGATGAAATATTCATAGAAAGCGGCTCCATATCCACCATGGTTTCAAAAAACCCCATAACTCTGGAAATTTCTTCTTGAAGGCCCCTGAATTCTACCGTAATTGTTCCGTTCTGTCTGATTTTTAAAGCAACCATTTCCTGTGGAACTTCCAAATTTTCACCGACTTTATTCACGCTCGTACTTTTAGCAAAAACTACATTTCCTTCTAATTCACCCAATTAAATTCCCCCTGAATCAGTGATTCAATAATCAATCCCTATGTGTAATTATTAACTATGTTTTTAAAAATATATAAAATAATTTATTTAGAATTTATAATATTAAATGCATAAATACACTTATTATGGGATCAATAGACTAAATTAAAGCTTATAACCAATATCTCGGAGAAATTTCTTTCTGATGGAAACATCTTCTTCAGTTTCAATACCTTTTGGCCTAAATCCATCAATTACTCCCATGATTCCATTACCTTGATCACTTTCAGCAATTAAAACTTCAACCGGATTTGCAGTGGCACAGAATATGTTAACCACCTCTGGAACATCTTTTATTCTTCCCAAAACATTGAGGGGGAAAGCATCTCGCATGATAATCAAAAAAGAATGGCCGGCCCCGATTTCAAATAGTTTTTCTCGGGCCATGATTTCTATCTCGTGATCATTCCCACCATACCGGATTAAACAATCCCCTGAAGCTTCACTAAAAGCAATTCCAAAGCGAGCATTAGGAACTGTATTTACCATGGCCTCATAAAGATCTTCAACAGTTTTTATAAAATGGCTCTGGCCCAAAATAATATTGTATCCTTCAGGAACCTCAATTTTAACTTTTTTAATTTCCATTTACTT
>CAYUFT010000067.1:0-11620 GCA_964444115.1 uncultured Methanobacteriaceae archaeon | reverse complement strand
TAATTTAATTAAAGAAAAAAAACTAAAAAAGATAAATTTAAAATTTTTTTAAAAAAAATAAAAAAATATTAAAAAATTTTATTTTTGTTTATTCAACTTTAGGTAAGAATATCATGAATACTCCTTCTAATAATAGGAAGATTCCGATTAAAGCACCTAACTAGAACGGATCAAGAACATATAATCCTATTATGATGTATAAAATACCTAATACTATGCCGCTCAAGCCCCATTAATTTTGGAGAAGAGCCGGCCCCGCTGAAGAAAGCTATTATTCCAGTGATTATTAGGAAAAATCCACCTAAGTAAATTATCATGCTGGCAAATATACTGAAGGCCACTATTTTTCCAAATAAACCTATTCCCACAATTATACCAATAATACCCAGTATTAAAGATACAATACTGATGGCTTTACTGGCTTTCCAGGTTCCAAAACTGTGTGCAATCAACCATATACCAATGAATATTATTCCCAGTCCAGTTATGATACTGGCTGTAAAAACTCCTATTAATGGGAATGCCATAAGTAAAATACCTAAAATTATGGCCAAAATCCCTAAAAAAACATTATTTCCCTCTGCCATATCTATTTCCTCCTATTTAACAAGTATTATTTAATATTAATGTGGAGGTTTTAGTTAATATAATTGCACTATTTAAATAAAATAGCAAAAATAGAAATCAGGCAGGATTTATTGAAGACTGAATCGGACAGAGAAAATAAAAATAAAAAAGTTTTAGGAAATATTACCCTTTTCGGAACATATAGAATCCATAAAGTAAAAATATGGCTATTGCGGCCCAGTAGGCATAAACAAACCACTGTGGTGGCAGTGCAAAATATAGGATAGCTAACAATACACCTAATACCATCAATAATAATCCATTTATAGTGTCATTCATCTCAATACCCCTCGACTTTATCCTATTTTTTTATTTTTGTATGATGTATTAAATTAATTTTTCTAAAATTGGCCTAGAAATAGAAATTTTTTCCTGAAAAACTTATCAATCCATAACTGAATTTTCATTTATTATTTATTAAAATTAATTAATTACAAATAAGATCCTCAATAATATTTATTTCTTCTTCTGTAAGGCCATATATTTCATAGACTAGTTTATCAATCTGTTTATCAGTGGCCTCGATCTGGCGTTGGATATTTTGTTTTGTGTTGGGTGTTTTGGCCGATTGGAGTCTTTGTTGAGTTGAAGCATAGATTTTACTAATCGAATTAATTCGCCGTGTTTTTTCATTTCTTCTGGATCTTCATTGATTATGGAATAAATTGGAATATTTTTGATAAATCTTGTTCAAATTTATTAACCAGTTCTTTGATTATTTCTGGTGCTTCTGGCAAAATAAAATCCCAGTTAGTAATTATATCAATAATTAGAAGCAATTATGTAATAAATTTTGGGTAATTGATTGAACAATCTATTGGAATATTTTTAATTTATTATTCATTTTACATCAATTAAAATAAGAATCATCTTTTTAAATTATTTATTTCGTTTTTTAATTAATTAAACTAGAATTATCTTTAAAAAGTGTTTAGAATTAGCTTATGTAGATAAATTTAAAAAAAATAAAGAATTTAAATTATTCATCATTTAAGAAGGTCCGGTTTTGCAGTACATTTGATCTGATAGGCCGTATTCTTCACTTACAGGGCATTCAGTGCAAACACACTCGTCCATAGTTGTCAAGCAACTGTTCATTTGTGTGTCGTCCATGCAGACATTTTTCTCACTACAATCCGACTTTGTCATTGCTGCAGTTTTGGAACAGAAGGCCTTAATGTCATTCATTTTGGCCGCGTTCAAGCAGCTATCATATGATTCACAAGTGTTACATATGCATTTCATCATTATAGTATCTGTTTCAGGCATTTTCATTCTCATTTGTATCTCTCCTTTAGTTCATTATACAAATATCTGCCACCTCTAGGGGTGTTTTTTATTTTTATTCCTGGTTGATACGTATATCATGATTTAACCCATCCACCAGAATACTATTAGCACAGATATTCTAGTGGATAATGGATTACATATTTTTTTTCTCCACTCATAAATTAATTTGTTATATGTCCCATATAGTTTCTTGGACTAAGACTAACAAAATCTCGATTATACTGATAAAATTAGAATTATTTTTAAAAATTTATAATTTAATAAGTATTTTGTGCAGATAAAATTTAAAAAAAATAAAAAAAGTAATAATTTTATATTATCATCGTCATTTCTGAACCAGTTTGCATTACATTTGGCATGATATGTTGGAAATTTAGTGTTTATTTGTCTTAGATTTAGAATCGAGTTATGGGATTAATTCAAAGGTGTTCAATTATTTATCTAATATAAAAATTTAAAAGCCCGTAAAATGTACTAATTTATATTATAAAAAAGCAATACTGAATATTGAATTAATAATCTGGAGATACTAGTTTGGCAAGAGTTCTTATTGTGGAAGATGAAGGCATTGGCGCCATGGACTTAAAATACACTCTGGAGGCTATGGGTCATGAAGTGGTTTATATAGCTTCTAGAGGTGAGGAAGCAATTGAAAAATCATTAGAGCTAATTCCCGATCTGGTTTTAATGGATATTATTTTAAAAGGAGATATTGATGGAATAACTGCAGCTGAAGAGCTCCATAAATTTGATATTCCGTTTATATATTTGACTGCTAATTCTGAAAATGCTACTCAAGAACGGGCTTTAGCTACAAAACCTCGTGGATACGTACTGAAACCATTTGAAAACAAAGAATTAAAAGAAACGGTAGAATCTGCTCTTAAGCAAACAAAAGATAATATTTAAAATATTTAAACATTAGGACCATTATCTCTTTTGATATTATTTTATAAAATAAAGATTAAGGTAAAATCTATTTATTAATTTTAATAAATGAGGAATTTTATTTTCAATATTTTTTAATTTAGAGTATTAATTTATTGTCAAATTTAAGGTGTATATTAATGATTGGACTTTTAATTGCAGGCATATCCCTAGGATTTTCAGCAGGATTCTCTCCAGGCCCATTAATGGTGTTATTAATATCTCAAACCATAAAACACGGCTATCGTGAAGGTATAAAAGTGGCCTGCGCACCAATCATTACGGACATACCAATTATAATTGTCACCTTACTATTATTGTCTTATTTATCTCAAAATAGTGGTATTTTAGGATTAATATCTATAATTGGGGGATTTTACCTGGTTTATTTGGCATACGAAAGCTTTAAAACTCATGGAATCGAAGAAAACTTTGATGTGGAAGAACCCCGATCTTTCTTGAAAGGGGCCGCTGTGAATTTTCTAAGTCCTAATCCCTATATATTTTGGATAACTGTAGGGGGCCCAATTACTATTGCAGCCTATCAAATAAATCATTATTCTCCTTTATGGTTCTTTTTTGGATTTTATCTATTATTAATAGGTTCTAAAATCTTATTAGCAGTTTTAGTTGGTAAATCAAGAGATTTTCTAACAGGAAAATCCTATATTTACATCATGCGTTTCATGGGCGTCATGCTATTGGTATTTGCGGCTTATCTATGGTGGAATGGCCTCCATTTGATTATAGATTGATCCTAAATTAAATCAACTATTTAAATTAAATTATTTTTCCATTATTTCCCATCTTTATATAATTTTGACTTTATTTTCTGTAATCTTAATGGCTCAGCAATGGCCGCACCAATTAAAAGGCCCAGGGATATGGCTACCACAGTCATAATGAGTAAAATCAAATTATTTACTGCTGTGAAATAATTTTGCCCGATTAATGTGGCCAGGCCAATGAATCCTAGAGATCCGGGAACTAGAAACCAAAAAGCAGATATGGTGGATACAAAGCTGGGTGTTCTTTTTGGTGAACGGCCGATTAGGGTACCACTCACTGTCATAAAGAGGGATCCTAAAAATGCACCGAAAAAACTCCCAATAAAATAGTTTCCAACTTGCTGCCCAAAAAAAGCGATGTAAAGGACAAGTATTACCCAGGGCAAGTCTTTGGTCCGCATGGACATGAATAAAAACATCCCCATGGCAAATAAAAGGATACCTATCAATGGAACCCACCCAAAAGTGCTGCTGGGAATTGAATTTACAATAAGATCGTGCTGGGACAATCCGGTGATTTGAATACCAATTAAAACTCCAAACAATAGTAAAAAAAGGATAGTAACGCCGTATATGGTTCTACTTGCTCCGGAAATCATGTCACCTGAGGCCAGCTCAAACATACCGGTGGTAAGGGTGGCGCCGGGTAAGAAATATGCCAGAGCTGGAACTAAGATGGTGAAAGACCCTACTAAAATTAGTCCTTCTTTTACTCCCCAAAATAATATGGTGGATACTATAAATGCTGCTAGTACAGGTAAAATAAGTGTTAATCGAGGTTTATTTTCACTCAAAATTAGTAATAAACTTACTATTCCTCCTAATAGTCCAGAAATAAGTAATTGTTGAGGGGTAGGCTGTAACAACATTCCTAATCCCAAGGCAAATAAGATATATCCTAAAATTATCCCTAAAACTCCGAAACGGTGTTTTTGACATGTTATTTTTTTAAGACGTTCTTGTCCTTCTTTTGGTGTTATTTCTGCCTTCTCTGCTAAATATATTAATTCATAAAGTTCTGAAACTTGATTTAGGTGAGAAAGGCCTGATATTTGGTTTACCGTGGTTAAAGGGGGCGATTCTTCATCTCCTAACTTTATAATTAGAAAAGTTGTGAAAATAAGTATTTCGGCCTTAACTTCATAAGCTTTGGCTATATCATATAAAATTGATTGAACAGCCGTAACAGATATTCCTGCAGAAGTAAGGGACTTACCTAAACCTGCCATGAATTCTAAAAGTTCATGATTGAATTTTTTACTTTTATGCTGCTTTTCAGGGACATTTAAGTCTTTTTTATTTGTTTTATCCATTTATATTTCCTCTAAATGGGATTATAAAATTCGCAAGATTAATTTAGAATAGGGAATTATAATTAATATATTTAAATTTTTTTCTGTTATTTTATTTAGATCTTAATCAATTTAAGATATTCTAAGAGAAATTTAATAAACTAGTTTCATTATAAAATATATTGTTGTATACTAGTGATTATATATGCTTATTATGGGAATAGGTCAATTAATTCTTTTATTTTTTTTATTAAATGGGATTAAATTAAGTTCCTATTACATGCGGTGAATTTAGTGTTATCTAAGAAAAAAAATCTTAAAAAGATGAAGAAATCTGAGAGGGAAGTAGCCAGTACTTTTGGGAGCCGTTATTTTTCGGAATCCATACCTAAATATGAAATTAGTGATGAAGGAATGCCTCCCCGTGCAGCATATCAATTAATACATGAAGAATTAAATTTGGATGGTAATCCTGCCCTCAATTTGGCCAGTTTTGTCACCACCTGGATGGAACCAGAGGCAGACAAATTAATAATGGAAAGTATGGGAAAAAACTTTATTGATAATGATGAATATCCTCAAACTTCTAAAATTCAAGATCGGGTTATTAATATGCTGGCGAGGCTTTTTAACGCACCTCACGAATCTAAATCAGTTGGTACTAGTGCTATTGGTTCATCTGAGGCCATTATGCTGGGTCTTCTGGCCCACAAGTGGACCTGGAAAAATCGCAGAAAAGCAGAAGGAAAACCATATACTAATCCGAATATTGTGATGGGAGCAGATGTACACACTGTATGGGAGAAATTTGCACTGTATTTTGATGTTGAACTTCGTTTAATTCCTTTGGCAAAGGATACATACATTGTAACGGCCGAAGAAGTAGCCAAACAAATAGATGAAAATACCATATGTGTGGGTACTGTAATTGGAACAACATTCACTGGTCAAATGGATCCTATTAATGAAATTAATGATCTTTTAATTGATATAAAAGAAAAAAAAGGATGGGACATACCTATACATGTTGATGGTGCCAGTGGAGGATTTATAGCTCCTTTTATTTACCCTGATCTTTCGTGGGATTTCCGATTGGAACAAGTCCGCTCTATAAATGTTTCGGGCCATAAATATGGTCTGGTATATCCTGGTGTAGGTTGGCTGGTATTTAAAGATAAAATTGATCTCCCAGAGGAGCTAATTTTTAAGGTTAACTACTTGGGGGGTCTTATGCCTAATTACTCCCTCAATTTCTCTAAAGGAAGTAGCACCATCGTGGCCCAATACTATAATTTCCTCAGGCTGGGCAAAAGCGGATATAAAGATATAATGGAAAACATGCTTCAAAACTGCAGGCATCTGGCCGGAAAATTAGATAAATCAGGCAAATTTGAAATTATTAACAAGGAAGTCATGTTTCCACTAGTGGCTGTTGGTCTTAAAGATGCGGATTTCACGGTTTTTCAACTTTCAGAAAAATTAAGGGAGAAAGGCTGGATAATTCCGGCTTATACCTTACCTGAAAATGCCCAGAACGTTGCCGTACTTAGAATGGTCATAAAAGAGAATTTTGGTAGGGACATGGTTGATTCGCTTTTAGATGATATAATGGAGGCCTATGAGTATTTAGAGAGACAAAAAATAATTAATCATAAAGAAAGGGAGAATCCAACTTTATTATATTAATCTCGAATTTTCAAATATATTTTTTAAAAATGTTAATATCTTTATTTTCTTTTTTTATTAGTTATGAGTCAGTTGACATGATTTCAGTTTTTCATTTTTCTAATTTTATTCAATTTGAACTAATTCATTTTCTAATTTAATGATTTATTCAGTATCAATTTATTCAGCTCATTTTCATTAGTTCTCTCTGGAAGTAATAATACTGCGGCAATGAAAAAAATACACCGCACCTATAGCAAATAAGATTCCTATCCACCATCCAATGGCATTTTGTGCCCACCATGTCGATCTTGAGCTTTTATCCAGACTGAAATGATGTTTTACGGGCTTCTCTAGATTCCAGAAATTAATTTCTCTTCAGGATTTTTTAAGATTACCTTGGTAATAAACGGCCCAATTTTGTTAATTTTCCAGAAAGACCATCCTGGAGGCAGTTTGATTCTATTTTTAGAAAAATAAATGACTTTTTTTAATTTATTCTTCAATAAATTCCCTCAATTTGTCACTAACCATTAAAAGTCTGCTTCTGGGGTCCTGAATTACCCATCCACTATTAATTAGAATTTCTTCTATATCTAGCAATACATCATCTTCATCTTCATTTATAAGCCCGCCTAAGTGGAATCTAAATACCAGTGGGACCATTCCCCTATCTTGCAAGGGATTCAAAATATTATAAACTGCGGGAAGCAGCTCTGCACTGAAATTTTCTTCTTTCATGGCTGAAGTTTTAAAGATCTGCATTGGTTTACTAAAATAATCATATTAAACCCGTAATTTCTTATATTATTTTTAATTTAGAGTAATAAATACTATGGTTTAAATTAATATATTATTTAATCTAATATGCTTTTTTTGGTTAATTAAGCAAGAAATTGCATAAAAAACTCTTTTTAATAAAATAAAACAAAAATAAATAACATTTAATAAACAATTAAATGAATTAATTTAAAAAATAAATAAATGGTGATTTGCACCATTTAACAAATCTAAGATCCCCTAGGGATTGGAATTGAGTGGTTGGATTTCCAAATTTGCCATTTATTTAATAGCAAGTTGGGTCTGGAAATTTTGGCCAGAGTCACTATCTCTGCAGCTTCCACAACTGTTTTTTCTTCTTTTGGTTGGGAAGCAGGAGCTAATCTCCATCGAGGATTGTACTGTTTTTCTATTCCCGTAACCCCATCAAAATCAGCAGAACATTTTAAACAGGTTAATTCTGCTTCAGCAACTTTCTTAGGGTTATAAGCCAGAGTATGGGTATGACAGACAGGGCATTCATTTACCCAATATTTATAATGCCATTTATATTCATAATGGCTTGATCCGGGGCCAGATGGTTTAAACCATCCGGATATGATATCTTTTTGGTTTTTAACTTCCTTTGTGTTGTCGACTGCAAAAGATGCGCTAGAAAAAATAATAGTGCAAAATAGGAGTATAGTCGAATATACTAAAAGCCGCGCGGGCGGCTCAATTTCTTTTTCCATAAAATATCACTCAAGTATTGAAATTTTCAAATTTTTATATATTCAAAATTTTAGATTCAAAAACTTTTTAGAATTAGTTTGAGAATGAAATCATTTATCTTAGAAAATAGCCTAAACAAATTTTTCCAAGTGGAATACACTACTAATTTGTTTTAGTATACCTATGTGTAGTGAATTCACTATTTAAATGTTTTTAATTTTTAAATCATTTAAAATAGGTTTTCAAGATAATTTAGCATCTTTTAAACGATAAAAATATTAAAAAAGACTTTTAATATTTTCATTTAGGAATTGAGTTAAATATTGACTGTGAAAAAGGTAAATTCTCTGAAAAATTGGATTATAATTTGTAAAAATATGGAATACTGATTCAAATATTAAATACTTTATGATTGATTAGTAATATGTAAAACCAGAAAATTAACAGACATATACGGAATTTTAGGGGGATAAAATATCCTAAATTAATTAATGGGAGTGTTTATGCCTAGGGTGTTCATTAATAAGATTTTTTTGATTAAAAATTTGAAAATAAGATTTAAATTGAACTATATTTGATTTTTAAAGGAGAATTATTCCATATTGAATTTGACAGAAAAACAGTTTTAAAGGTTTTCTAGGCATTCATCACGTAATACTTTAGCATCATCATTTTGAGGATTTATGAGTAGGGATTTATTAAATGCATCTACAGCTTCCTGAAAACGGCTTAATTCCATTAAAACCACACCTTTATTGCCCCATATCACATCATTTTTGTTATCTAGTTCCAATGCTTCTTCATAACATTGCAATGCTTCTTTGAATCTCCCTAACTCCAAGAGAGCATTTCCTTTTCTATTCCATGCGGTGGCAGTAGGTTTGTCATCTAAAACAAGCTCTAATGCTTTATCATAGGCTTCAAGTGCCTTTTCAGTTTGTCCCATGTCGGTTAAAAGATTTCCACGGGCATTCCAAACTTCAGGATTGTTAGAGTCGATTTTTAGAACATTATCATACGTTTCTAAGGCTTCATAAGTTTTCCCCAGCATTTCTAGTATAAAACCTCTCCAATAAAGGATTACTGCATTTTTGGGGTTGATTTGCACGGCTTTATCACTACATTTCAGAGCGTCATAAGGATGGCCTGAATTCAAAAGAGTTATAGCTTTATTATTTAGTATGTATTCATTTTTTGGTTCTATTTTCAGAGCATTATTATAACAATTTAAGGCTTCATCAAATTTCCCAAGCCGGGTAAGGTTGTCTCCCTTTTTATTTAAAATGTAAATATCATTAGGATCGAATTTTAGAGCAGCGGTGTAGCACATGGCTGATTTATCGTATTTTCCAGAATCAAATAAGATATCTGCTCTTTGAGTTATCATTGCCTTTTCATCAATTTTTTCACCTTCCCAGTCTTTAATAGGAAGCTTCTTAAATCTTATGACTTGGAATAAGGTATCTTTCTTTATTTCATCTAAATACATCTTTTTAAATTCACTGGCAAGCTCAGAAGCGTTCTTAAAACCTTCTTCCTGCGCTAATTTGTCGTTTTTAATCAGATTTTCAAATTTTAAAACTTCAACATCAACCACTTTGGCCTCAAAAATTTTGTTTCGCTCTTTCGAAACTAAATTCCAGTAGCAGTGCAATCGGTCACCTACTTTAAGAGGTTTTTTCCATAACTTACGAATAGTCATGGTTTTTTTACCAGTTATAAGATCTATATTATGGCTTCCAAATGATAAAATTGGCAATTGTTTCCTCCTAGCAGCTAAATAATGACTATTGTTGATTTATAATGAATTTAATTTAGATTAGTTAGGATTAATATTTTTATTAAAATATTTTCTAATTATATTTTATATTATTTCTTCCCCAAATTCAGCAGTTTTAATTTTTACTTTCTTTAAAACAGGCTTTATGTTTTCTGCCATCTTTCTAAGTTCTTGGGGTGAGGGGCTGGATGTATTCTCTAATTTTGGATCAAGAACAACCCTATTTCTAAATTGTTGAATGGTATACAAATCACATTCTATCTCTCTTGAAATCTGTTTTATATCTTCAAATGAAATTAGGCCAGGTACATAGGTAGTTTTACACTCTAAAAATGTTGAATTTGAATTTAAAACTATTTCTAGAGATTTTTCAACATTATGTCCGATATCTGACCCTATAATTTTTTCATATTTGTCGAAAGGTGATTTTACATCAATTCCCACATAATCTACCAGATTTAATATCTTTTTAAGCCTTTCAGGATAACATCCATTGGTATCAAGTTTAGTTTCCAGGCCATGGGATTTAGCATAATAAAAAATTTCTTCAATTTCTCTTAACTGCATTAAAGGCTCTCCACCAGTTATTACTAGCCCATCTATAAATTCTAGAGCATCTTCAATTTGTTTTAATACTTTTGGAATACTTATTTCTTCTCCACCATCAATTAATTCGGGATTATGGCAGTAAGGGCATCTTAGAGGGCATCCGCCCGTAGAGATAACTAGAGAAATACGCCCTGGAAAATCCAGGGATGATATGAATGTTCCACCTATTTTCATTTAATCATCGTTTTATTCTTTTATGTATAGAGTATTTTCAGATTAAAGAGTTTATTTTTATTATTGCTATATTTATGTAGCCTCGTGCTAATAATATGGGAATATAGTCTGACTAAAGCATAAAATTTAGTTAATATTAGTTTAAAATCAATTTAAGATAAAACTAATTCTTTTAAAATCTTTACAAACTTCGCATCTTGTTCTAATGTACCTACACTGGCCCTAATCCAATATTCGTCAAGCCCTTTAAAGGAAGTACAATCTCTAACAATAATTCCATTTTTTAATAGTTTTTTACTTAATTCTGCTGCAGTCATACCTGTTTTTCTAATATCCATTAACAGATAATTGGATTTTGATGGAAATATTCGTATATTATCTATTTTAGAAATTTCATCATACAAAAATTCCCTACTGGCAATAGAAAGTTTGGTTGATTTTTTAATATAATCAGTGTCTTTGAGGGTTGCTAGAGCTGCAGCATGGGAAAGTTTGGTTAAACTGAAAACTGGTTTGGCCCGATGCATATATTCAATTATTTTGCTGTTGGATAACCCGTACCCAATTCGCATACCGGCCAGGCCCAGAACTTTGGAAAATGTTCTCATAATGAATAAATTGGAATAATTATCCAGAAGATCCACGTTATCCACCAGTGAAAACTCAAAATAGGCCTCATCAACCACAACTAATGCGTCTGTGGCATCTAATATGGTTTTTATATCTTTTTTATTAATTAAACCACCGGTAGGATTGTTGGGGGTGCATAAAAATATTAATCTGGTCTTTTCACTGATAACATCCAAAACAGACTTCACATCCAATTTATTTTCTTCAACATCCCAGCGAGCATAAACTGGAACGGCCTCATAATTCTGTAAAGTGTATTCATAGTACATATAAGATGGTAAAGCTACTATAAATTCATATCCTGGGTCTATGAAAGTTTTTCCCAGCATTTCAATGATTTCATCAGC
>CAYUFT010000066.1:6697-11815 GCA_964444115.1 uncultured Methanobacteriaceae archaeon | reverse complement strand
AGAAACGGGAGAAAAGCTTTCAGATCTTATTAAATCTATATCTTCTCTGGAAGGTGATTTCAGAATCAGAGTGGGTATGATGCATCCTAAAAACATGATGGATGATGTGGATGGCCTAATTGAAGCTTTTAAATCAAAAAATGTTTATAAATTCCTCCATATTCCTATTCAAAGTGGAAATGATCAGGTTCTCCATGATATGCACCGAGGCCACACTGTGGAAGAATTCAAGGAAATTATTGCTGTTTTTAGAAGAGAAATCCCTGAAATCTCCATTGCCACAGATATAATTGTGGGATATCCTACTGAAGATGAAGCGGCCTTTGATGATACTTGTGAGTTAATAAAGGATATAAAACCTAATTTTATTCACCTTTCTAAGTATAAGCACCGACATAGGGCCGAATCTTGTGCTCTGGAGGAAATTCACTTCACAGAATTAAAAAGACGCTCTAAATTCATTGAAGGTATTAAAACTGAGATAACTCGTGAAGATAACCAAAAACTAATTGGAACAACTCAGGAAGTTCTTGTAGTGGAAGAAGGTAGAAAAGGCGGGTTTATTGGAAGAACCAACTCTTACATGCCGGTGGTTGTTCAAGATGCAGAAGTAGGATCCTTTAAAACAGTTAAAATTACTGAGGCCACCAGCACTTACTTGAGGGCCAAGTAATAACATTTATTTATTTTAATTCATTTATTAGCTTACTTTAAATCATTTTAACTTTTTAAAAAAGAATATAAAATTTAATCAAATATGCTTGAAAAATTAAAAGATGTATAGGATGATAGGTGTTTGCCATTCAGATGATTATGGTAAACAAAAATCCAATTTTATATTACCATTAATAGTTTTCATGTAAAATAATTTCATGCAATTATTCAACTCTCCAATGGATTACTATTGGTAATGGAGACTGAAAATATACGAATCTTAATTATCACAATCAAAAATAAAGCAAATAAAACCAAATAAATATATATTACTTTGACAAAAAGATTCACATAAGAATTTTTTCGGTGATACGATGCCTTTTTTAGAATGTGATAACTGCGGGGGATACTATGAATTGGAAGATGGTGAATCCCTCGATGATTTTGATGTATGTCAATGTGGAGGAGAATTAAAATATTTTAATTCACTATCGAATTTTTTAGATGACCAACCAGCTTTTTATCATCAAAATAATTCTGGCTCCAGGAAAAGCAGAGGCGGCTTTGGTTTTGGAAGTCTTGCAAGCAGTTATCATAAAAAAGAGCAGAATGAATACAGTTTAGGGCCCAGTAGTTACAATAATAGTCTGAGTAGGAATGCCAGTAGCTTTGGCCAGAATAATCAAGAAAAAAGTCGCTCTAAAATATCAAAACCAGGATTTTTAGGAAGAATCAGTTTTTTAGGCCTTTTTGCAGGATTATGCATTGTAATTTCAGGTTGTTTACTTTCTTATGTTTTATTCTTTGATTATCTATATTCCACAGCCATTAATGTTTTCAGTTCCACTGGAAATGTAATGACTACCATATCTGTACTGGGTTTTTTAATATATGGGATTTTATTTGTTATCGCTGTAAGTGCAAGTGCTGTGGCCACATTTATTGGTGGTAGTAGAAGTTATGGTGACGGCCTTCTAAATGGACTTTTATTTGGGTTGATAATTATTTTTTCAGCCGTGCTATATGTTAATCACCTTACTGGAATGTCATTGGCCTTAATGTCCACGTTTGTTCTAGGTTCGGTATTTGTTTCTTTAACATCCTTTGGAGGATTTGTAGGAATAGCATTTAGAAAAATAATTTTCAGATCTTAATTTAATCTTATTTTGGTGGGGAACATTTCATTCCTATTATCAAAATCTTCCCCTTAGAAGTTTTTTCTGGAGTTTTTCCATTTTTTTAGATTCTTTTAATTGTTTATTTGTCTTTGATGATTCTAAAACAAAACTTCCTTGATATTCACAGTTTTGACACTTCCAGATTCCAGCTTCTGGATTAAACCATTTAATTTTCTTTGATCCACACTTTGGACATGAGGTAACACTCTTCATGATTTCACCAAATAATTTTTTAATACTATTTTCTTTATTTTGCTAGCTCAAATTAATATTATCTGGTTTAATTTTTATAAAAATCTGATAAGAAAAGAGTAATCTATTCTATAAAATTACGAATAATGTGATTATTTAAATTAATTCAAAAGTAGAAACAAAATTTTTAAAAATTAGTGCCGTGGGCCGGACTTGAACCAGCGACATCCAGATCTTCAGTCTGGCGTTCTCCCAACTGAACTACCACGGCATAATATGGGCCGGACGAGATTCGAACTCGTGATCACCTCCGTGTCAGGGAGGTATCATACCCCTAGACCACCGGCCCTAAGGAGCGTCCATCTTCAATATAGTTGTATTCCTATATAACCTTTTCTATTAGAACTCTATTAATCTGCTTTTCTAAAAGGAATTATTATAAACTTCTTAATAATTCCCTTGGCTCAAAAAACATGATTTTTTATTATTTTTATAAGTTTTTTAGGAATGAAATAATGTATTAAAACTTCTAATACTTATTAATTAGTATCAATATAATATAAACTAACATATTTTAATTTGTTTAAGCGGATAAAAATGAATAAAAAAACTCTTAATGTGTCTCGATTCAATGAAAAACTGGAAGATAAGAATATACAGAATGGCATAATTGTTTCTTTAGTGGGAGCTTGTACCATAATAACTGTTTATTTCCACATGTTTTTAAATATAAGTACTGTATTCACTCATTTTTACTATATACCTATTATACTTTCTGCTTTATGGTGGAAAAGAAGAGGACTTTTGGTTACTGTTTTTTTGTCTGTAGTTTTAATTATCACTCGTTTGAATATGGGATCATCATTTTTCGGTATTGAAGATGACATTTTTAGAATAGCTATTCTATTTTTTGTTAGTATAGTGTCAATTTTATTAGCTGAAAGCATGACCTATTCTCAGGAATCTTTTAAAAAGATTAGTTATCAAAATAAACTTGTTTTAGACTCTGTTGGTGAGGGGATATATGGGGTTAACAAAAATGGAATTATCACATTTTTCAATTCATTTGCAGAAAAAACTACTGGATTCTCTTTTGATGAAGCCATTGGAAAAAACTCACATGAACTAATGCACCATACCAAAACGGATGGAACTCCATTTCCTTTAGAGGAATGCACCATACATAACTTCAGTATTTTGAAAGGAGGGAGTAAAAGAGTAATTAATGAACTGTTCTGGAAGAAAGATGGATCCAGTTTTCCAGTTGAGTATATTGTAACTCCTATTATCGAATCCAGAGAAATAAAAGGGGCAGTTGTGGTATTTCATGATATTTCTGATAGAATAAAAATGGAAAATGCTCTAAAAAATAGTGAAGAAAAATTTAGGGAAGTATTTAACAAAGTTAATGATATTATTACTTTGATTGAATTAAAGGCCGATGGTCGGGCTGGAAAATATATTGAAGTTAATGATGTGGCAGTGGAGATTTTAGGTTACAATTTGAATGAATTTATTCAAATGACTCCGGCGGATATTGGTAAAAAAGGAGAAGTAACTCGTGATGAAGTTAATATTCTTTTAAAAGAGGGTAAGGTAACCTTTGAAAGGACTTACATTACTAAAGATGGAAAAGAAATTCCCGTGGAGATAAATTCTCATATTTTCGATTTTAAAGGAAAAAAAGTAGCTTTGTCAGTGGCTAGAGACATTACTTATAGGAAAAAGGCTGAAAATGCAATTCGTGAGAGCGAAGAGAAGTATAGGTCCCTAATTGAATCGGCCAAGGATCCTATTTCTGTAATGGATTCTAATGGTATTTTCATCTTGGCTAATACTGCGGGGGCCCATAGTTTAAATATGGAACCATCTGAACTGATTGGCCAATCTTTAATGGATATTTTTCCGGAAAGTGCTGAACAGCAGATGGAATCTATTTTGAAAGTTTTTAATACTGGAAAAGGACTGGAAATTGAATTACCTGTAATGCATGATGGGGTTATCGGCTGGTATAGTACTAGTATACAGCCACTTTTTGGGCCTGAAAACAATGTTAAAAGTGTTCAAACAATTTCCAGAGATATAACTGATATTATGGAAACACAAAGGAAATTGAAAATTGCTTTAGAAGAAAAAGAAATGCTACTAAAAGAAATACATCATCGGGTTAAAAATAATTTAATGATTATATCCAGTTTATTGAGTATCCAATCACGTTTCATTAAAGACAAGGAAGCTCTTGGTATTTTTAAAGAAAGTCAGAATCGAGCAAAATCTATGGCTCTTATTCATGAGAGATTGTACCGATCAACGGACTTGAAAAGAATTGATATGGGGGACTATATTAGAACACTTTCAAATGACCTTTTCCATGCTTATGTTACCAGTGACCAAAAAATTCAGATTAAACTGGATGTAGAAGATATAATGGTAGACATAAATACATCTATTCCGCTGGGCCTTATCATTAATGAAATAATTACCAATGCTCTGAAACATGCATTTCCTAATGAAATGCAAGGAACAATATTGATTTCGTTCCATCGAGCAGGAGATAATTTAAAATTAGAAGTTTCCGATGATGGAATTGGATTCCCTAAAGATTTAGATTATAAAAATACATCTTCAATGGGATTACAATTAGTAAATAGCCTTAGTAATCAAATTGATGCTGAATTAAATGTGATTTTGAAAAGAGGCACTTGTTTCCAGATAATATTTTCGGAAAAATCTTTTTAGAATTTTTAATTTTTAATTAAAGTATTAAATGAGCTTTAATTAAAGTTTAAACCTTCAATTAATTTTATAAATAATAAATTCTAAATAAAAATAATAAAAAGTTAGAATACGATTGTATCCTATTTAACTTAGATATCCTTAGATATTTAATCAATTTTTATAAATTTTGAAGCTGGAACTCCACAGATCGGACATTTTTCAGGAGCTTCGTTTTCGACAGTGTTTCCACATACTTGGCACACGTAGTAGTCAACTTCTTTGTTGTTGGCCATATTTTCTAAAGCTTTTTTATATAGGTCTGCGTGAATCTTTTCTACAGCATTAGCATTTTCAAAGGTAATTACTGCAGCTTTAT
>CAYUFT010000066.1:0-6597 GCA_964444115.1 uncultured Methanobacteriaceae archaeon | reverse complement strand
GCGTGAATCTTTTCTACAGCATTAGCATTTTCAAAGGTAATTACTGCAGCTTTATTGTCTTCTGCTTTAGCTTCTTCAATGAAACTAGGGTACATTTCTTCAAATTCTTCAGTTTCACCTGAAATGGCTTCTTTAAGGTTTTCTTCAGTGCTACTGATTCCACCCATTACTCGAAGGTGGGCGTGAGCATGCACAGTTTCTGCATCGGCGGCAGCTCGGAATAATTTTGCAATTTGGCTGTGCCCTTCAGCGTCTGCTTTTTTAGCAAAGGCCAGGTATTTTCTATTAGCTTGAGATTCGCCAGCAAAGGCTTCTTTTAAATTATCCATGGTACTCATTTTTATTTCTCCTTTTATGTATCATAACTATATTAATTTAGATATAATATTAATTTTTTCTACAAAATATTGGTATAAATGAACTATGGTTTTAAATATAATAAAACTAGCTATTTTTTCTATTAATTTTATTAAGTTGTTTTAATGTCAGGTTTATTAACTTAATAATGTCTTAAAATAAAATAAACGATCTAAATATTGCTTTAATAAAAAAATAAAAATAGAAATAAAAAAATTATCGTAATAGAAGCTTAAACTTATTGTTTAGCTGCCATTTCTATATCATTAGCTTTGACGGTTTTTCTACCAGCGTGCTTTGCAAGTTCGACGGCTTTTCGGGAAATTTCTTCACCTTTCTCTTCGAGAGCTTTGGCTAAAGCCTCCTTTGCGTCGTCGCTTATTCTTTGTGCACCGGCATTTTTGATGATTCTGCCTACTGGTGCAATTGGTAATTCGGCCATAATTTCACCTCCAGATTAACCTAGGACTCTAGTATATTTAAATTTATCGGTAATTATGATGTCTGGAACCACCAGTGAGGGCATACTGTATAGGGTGTTGAGATATGCATTAAACCAAAACTTTTAAAGATATAGACTGAGATACTAAATCGCATGTTTGCTAAGTTGAACATTAAACCCCGCACCGAGGAAATTTTGGAAGGAGCTTTTAAAGGACCAATTTCTGCTGAAGATGCATTATACTTGATGAATACTACTGGAAATGATTTAAATGCATTATTAATCACAGCGGACCTTCTAAGACACGAATTAGTCGGGGATGAAGTCACTTTTATTAAAAATTGGAACATCAACTTCACCAATATTTGTTCAGGAACGTGTGGTTTCTGTGCTTTTAAAAAGGATTCAGAAGACTCAGATTCTTATTTTTTAGAAATATCCGAACTGGTAACTAGGGCAAAGTCTGCTGCAGATAATGGTGCCCGAGAAATATGCATTCAAGGTGGCCTTCATCCGGAAGTGGATGCCTATTTTTATGAAAAAATCTTAAAAGAGGTCAAGGCTGAACTTCCAGATATCCATATTCATGCCTTCTCCCCAATGGAGATCTATTCTGGTTCAAAAAAATCAGGATTGTCATTAGAAGAAACCTTAAAGATGCTTAAAGATGCTGGCTTAGGTTCTATGCCGGGTACTGCTGCTGAAATTTTGAATGATGAGGTTAGAGAAATTATCTGCCCTGGAAAGTTGAGTACTGAGCAGTGGATTGAAGTAGTAGAAACGGCTCATCGTGTGGGAGTTCCTACTACTTGCACCATGATGTATGGTCATGTGGAAACTTTGGAACATAGAATAGAACATTTAGATATTTTAAGGAACATTCAAAAGAAAACTGGGGGCTTTACTGAGTTTGTCCCCCTAACATTTATGCACCAGCACGCTCCAATTTATCAGGAAGGCATTTCTAGACCGGGAACGACTGGAGCAGATGATTTAAAACTTTATGCAGTGGCCCGTTTAATGTTCTATGATTCTATTAAAAATATTCAAGTGTCCTGGGTTAAACTGGGCTTTAAATTTGCTCAAATCTGTTTGATGGCAGGGGCTAATGATTTGGGTGGGACTTTAGGTGAAGAGAATATTTCAAGGTCTGCTGGGGCTTCTTATGGTGTATGCACTGAACCAAGTGAATTAGAAAGAATAATTTCTAATCTGGGTAGAATACCTGCAGAAAGGGATACAGTTTATAAAAATATTCGGAGAATTTAGACTTAAATAATGGCTACTTTACCATGCATCACTTTTTAGATCTTTTTTAGATCTTAATGAAATGTTCAGAGTTACAAAAGACAAATTGTTTACTTATCTGGATTGATTGTACAAGTGGATTTATTAAGGCATATTGGGAAGATAAAAAATGTATTTAGATTGCAAGAAAATTTATATCAACATTTGCATGTGCCGGAAATTCAATAAGGATTAATAAACTCATGATGATATCAAGTGGAGCAGGGAGAATGAAATATTGGAACTGATTGGAAAATAAAGTTTAGATTTGTGGTATAAATTGGTTTCAAAAACTTAAACCGAAGTAGGAACAATGAAAATAAGAAGGACGATTAAAGAGGATATGCTGGAGTTAGCATTACTGTATAAGCAGTTTTGGAATGAAGATTCCTCAATTGAACTAATGGAAATGAAGTTTATAGAGTTGCAGGAAAATCCTAACTACATTTTACTAAGTGCTTTGGAAGAAAATCATTTAATTGGGTCAGTTTTAGGTATTATATGTGAAGAACTGTATGGTGAATGTAAACCATTTTTGTTAATTGAGGATTTAATCGTTGATCACAAATACAGAAGAAAAGGCATTGGGAAAGCACTAATGACTGAGATTGAGAAGTTAGCCCTTAAAAATGATTGTTATCAGATTTTATTAATCACTCATAACGATAGAAAAGATGCTATTGCTTTTTATGAATCTTTAGGATTTAACCCTGACACACATAAAGGTTTTAAAAAAACTTTAAACGATAAATGAGTAAATAAATTTATTAAAACATTTCATTTTCATTCTATTATAGAAAATTCGTTATTTAGAAACCTTTGTCAGCAGAATATTTCTAAATTTTTCTTAAAATTATTCGATCTCCTTCATCCACCTTAAAAAAGAGTTCTAAATTCTCAGTAATCTGGCCAATGTGATTAACCTCAGAATAGGGCTGTGTATCTCCAAAAAAGATGCAAAAAGCATATCCTGGTGGCCAGTAGGATATATCCCCTATTTCAGCCATTTTAGAAGGGTTTTCTTCTTCTAAAGTAACTGGGATATCAAAATAAATCTCTTCCAACCATAAAAGTGCCTTATTTTCCAGGGGAAGATTATCATAAATAGCTTGGGCTGATTTAGGGTTCCTTTTATCTAACTCTGCAATAGCTTTTCCTTTTCCTTCCACTTCAATTTCTATTTTCAAATTTAACACCTGTTTTAGTCAAATAAAAATCATCTATGAAAAATAATGGATAATGATCTTATTCATCTTTTTTAATCATTTCTTCAATTATCTGCACTCCGGTGGAGGTTCCTAACTTATCGGCCCCGGCTTGGATCATGGCCAGTGCTGTTTCAAGGTCCCTTATCCCACCAGCCGCTTTAATTTTCATATCAGGCCCTATAGTTTCCCTCATTAATTTAACATCTTCTACTGTGGCCCCAGATAGGCCTCCATAAGCAGTGGATGTTTTAACATAATCGGCCCCTGATTTTTTAGCAATAACACAGGATACAACCTTTTCTTCATCAGTCAAAAGAGCAGTTTCCAGAATAACTTTCACTACTTTTCCTGAGGCTGCTTCTACCACATCGGTAATGTCTTTTTCTAAAAGATCTTCCAGTCCGGATTTAATGGCCCCAATATTCATTACCATATCGATTTCATTTGCGCCATGTTTTATGGCTTCTTTAGTTTCAAAAGCCTTGGTTGCAGGGGTGCTTACTCCCAAAGGAAATCCAACAACGGAACAGACTTTTACTTGACTGTCTTGAAGTATTTCACTGGCCAACTGAACGTTGGTGGCGGTAACCACGGCACTGGCAAAGTTATATTTTATAGCTTCATTACAGAGTTTAATCACATCTTCCTGGGTGGTATCACCCTTAACATTGGTGTGGTCAATCATTTTGGCCAGATCCTGTGGTGTTTTTATTTTAGAAAGTCTATCTGCCCCATAATTATTCTTTTTTTCACTCATTATTTCACCCTACCCTTTATTTTAACTAATTAACTATTCTAATTTTAATTTGTTTTAATAAGTAAAAATAAAAAATTTAAAGAGATATTTAAAATATTAAATGGATATTTAATATATTTCCAATATTTTTATCTCTTTTTTAAGAAATATTAAATATAACTGCTCAAATCATTATATTTATTATTCAAATTAACTTTTTAGCCATATAAGGCCCTTCTCTTTCATATCCAAACTTACGGTAATAGTTTCGAGTTCCTATTCCACTAATTATTACCATTTTTTCACGATTATATTTCTCTATGGCTATTTCTTCTGCCCGGGCCAGTAATTCTTCACCATAACCAACGTGCTGACCTACCACGGATTTTTTCTCTCCAATTGGAACTAAAGAACCATAAACGTGGATTTCTCTCACCAAAGCAGCCTTATCATCTATTTCTGGCCTATGGGCATTATTTGAAGGAATTCTAAGCCTTAAAAACCCGGCCAGAACATCGGAAATGGGGTCTTCTTGGGAAAGGAATATTTCTTCCCCACCCACTGAAGAATAAGTTTCTTCCATTAGTTGTATTTGGTTTAAATCAGCTTTTATTCCTCTTGAAGCTTGATGGCCTACTTCCCTACACCTTATACATTGGCATTGGACTCCTTCTTCTTCTAAACGATTATAAACTAGTTCTCCTAAATTGGACTTTTGTACTCCGGCTTCTATTAATGGTGAAGGAATATCCCGCTGTATTCGCATGGTTCTAACCCATTTTGGGAGCATTTTTTTTATTTCTACAATGAGATCAACGGCTTCTTCAGTGGTGTAAGGTTCATAATCTCCTCTTTCCCACATAGCATGCATTTCACTCCCTTTAGTTATTAAACAGGGATATATTTTCAGCATGTCTGGTTTAAAGGATGAATCTGTGAATAAGCGATTGAATATTCGCATATCTCGCTCAAAATCTGAGAATAATCCTGGCATGAGGTGCATGGCTACTTTGATTCCTGAATCTCTCAGTACTCGATTGGATTCAATCACGTCCTTTACACTGTGGCCTCTTTTTATTCGTTGATATATGTAATTATAAATGGTTTGAACACCCAGCTCAACTCGTGTAACACCCATATTAAGCATACGATTCACATCTTCCACTTTACAGTAATCTGGGCGAGTTTCGAAGGTTATTCCCACACATCTTATCTTTGATGATTCATTGGCCTTTTGGGCATCTTCCAGGAGCACGTATTTTTCCGAGCCATAATGGGTTATGGGTGAATTTAAAATGGAATTGGGGGATGAATTATCATGGTTTTCTGGTATTTCATTTACATGCTCATGTTTTAAATTTATTTGAGATTCTTTTAAACCAAAATCAACCATAGCTTCAAGGCATTTAGCCACAAACCATTCTTGATAACATAAAACGTGGGCCGGGAAAGTTCCACCCATAATTATTAATTCCACCTTATCTAGGGCATGTCCGATACTGTTCAACTGTCTTAAACGGTTGTAAACTTGGTCATAAGGATGGAACTTGTACATCCGGGCCCGAAGTGCTGCAGGCTCTTCTCCAGTATAACTGGGTGGGGCATTATCACTTTCTGGACAATATAAGCATCTTCCATGGGGACAATCCTGAGGTTGACACATCACGGCTACTATTGCCACACCAGATATGGTTCTGGTGGGTTTTTTCACTAAAACATCACCCAGAATTTTTTTTTCGCTAGGAGTGGCATATTTTAGAATAAGGGAATTACTCATGAATTCTTCCAATTTAAAGTCACGGCAGGCCTGACGCTTTGCTTTTTCCAGCTCTTCCTTTGAATTGATTTTTCCTTGAATTATATGTTCAATTATGGTTCTGCAGGCATTTTCCATGCATTATTCTCCCTATTTTAAATTTAATAATATATATTAATTAGATTTTATTGAATATTGTTGAAAAATCATAAGTTTGGTTATAGTAATCTGATTAACTATTGATTATAATTTATTTTAATAATAATATTAGATTTATTAGGCCTTATTCTTCATTAGATTTAAAATCTTTATAATATCTGTTTTTGATATAATTCCCACCAATTTATCATCTTTCACTACTGGTAAACGTCCTAAATTATGTTTTGTAAGTTTTTCAAGGGCAATTATGACGTCCTCATTTGGATTGGTGGTGATTAAATCTTTACTCATCACATCAGATACCAATAAGTTTTTATTTTCTTTTTTAGCATTTGATAAATCATGAAAAGTTACTATACCTTCTAGTTTTTCCTCACTCATAACCGGATAACCCATGTGTTTGTATTGAAATATCTTTTCAAGTGCTTCCTCTATACTTATCTGTGGTGAAAGTGTCATAACTTCGGAGGTCATGATATTTTCAACCTTTAGGTCTCCTAAAAGTGAAGAGATTATGGTAGCTTTGTATTCCTGATCAGCTCCTATGTAAATAAACAGTGCAATCAATATAAGGAAAAAGTTCGGTAAAAATATTCCTGCTCCAGCCATGAGTATGGCAGACGTTCCGAACCGGGCGCGACAAGCACAAGCT
>CAYUFT010000065.1:5940-11871 GCA_964444115.1 uncultured Methanobacteriaceae archaeon | reverse complement strand
ATGTAATATATACTTATGGGAATATTTAAATCAAAATAATAATAGAAAAGTGAATATGGAAGATGAAGATTTGCGAACCATAATGTCCCTATTTGAAGAGATAGATAACAAACTTCTCAAAACAATCAAAATAAACATGAATAACTATGAAAAATTAACCTTAGCCGAGGCCAATGCCCTCTATGTTATAGGTCCCCAGGAACCCAAGACCATGAAGCAAATTGCTGAAGCCTTAAATGTTGCCGTCAGCACCCCTACCCGCACTATTGATCGGTTGGTGGAAAAGGGATTGGTTAATCGTACTGTAGGCACTAAAGATCGTCGGCAGCTTTTAATTGAATTAACTCATGAGGGCAGAACCATACTGGCCGAAATGGATGAAGAAGGTCTCATGGTCATCCGAAAAATGGTAGAAAACCTTGAGAATGAAGAAATAGATTCTCTCAAGAAAATACTATTTAAAATCAGTCAGAACCTTGAATAGGTGGATGTTTTGGTTTCTAAGGATAATTTGATTGTTAAAATATCAGATAAGAATATTAATATCCCTGAATTCACTGAAATAGCCATAATTGATTCTGAAATGAGGGATACCTTAGTTAATCTAATGTTGAATAACCAGAGCATAATGGTTTATTATAATTCTTATTATATTATCTCCCGAGCCAGCGAATTAAAACCAAAATTGTTTTATAAATACTGGGATGATTTTTTACTGCTTTTAAATCACCAAAATTCTTATCACCGTGATTTTGGCTTAAATCTACTGGCTAATTTAACCCAAGTAGATACCGAAAATAAATTTTCCCTAGTTTTTGATGAATATTTTAGTCATGTCGATGATGAAAAATTCATGACCTCCAGGCAGTGCATTCAAAATGCAGCAATGATTCTGACAAATAAATACGAATTAATTGAAGATATAACAAATATTGTGCTAGATATAGATACAAGATGCGATTTTCCAGAAAAACAAAAAGCATTGTTAAAGTCAGATGTTATTGATTTGTTAGACGAATTTTACGAGCAAATAAATAATAAAGAAATGATAAATGAATTTGTTAAACTTGAATTAGATAGTATTAGTCCTAAAACTAGTAAAAAAGCTAAAGCTTTTGTTAAAAAATATAATATTTAATTATTTTATCTATTTAATTAAAATTAACAAAATAAAATCAAAATCTTTTTATAACATGAGCCCAAACCTTAATAAGCTGTTCTATGCCGGGATAGTCTAGCTTGGTAAGGCGCAAGACTGGAAATCTTGTGGAGATTCTCTCCGCCTGGGTTCAAATCCCAGTCCCGGCGTTCAATTCTTTAAAAAACAGATCGGCCAATTTATTAATTCTGGTTTTTAAATTTATTTTATTTCATCAAATATTTTATAAATTTTCTAGAGCTTTGATTGATACCATATTTCTTTAAATGTATCTCGAAATCAGTTCAATTTTCCCTATTTAATTTAGAACATCATCATCTTATTGGTTAAGGAGATAGATTATGATTCAATAATGTGTTTATTAGAAATAATAAATAAACAGCAAATATTATTTAAAGTTCAGAACAGAACCAGACTTTTATTCTGGAAATAAGGCTTATTTTACATAAGTATTTAATAAAAAGAAGTTTAATATTGAATTATCAATTTCTAAATGCCGAGATAGTCTAGTCTGGTAAGGCGCAGGATTCGAAATCCTGTGAGCATTCGCTCTCCCTGGGTTCAAATCCCGGTCTCGGCGTCTAAATTTTTTTATTTTCAAAAATTGTTTAGGTATTTCTATTCTAAATTATAGAAAAAATTATTTTTAAACTTATTTAAGCTCTATGAATTAAAAAAAGAATTAAAAATGAATTGGAAAACAAAAATTAATATCAATTCTTCTGTTTTGATGGTTTCGAAAATTTGTTCCTCAATGCTAAAAAACTGTTCATAATAGGCATTCCTACAGATCCCATTAATTTCACCTTTAAATTAAATCCTCGTCCACCTAAATCATTAGAAACCTCACTTAAAAGTTCAGGAATTTCTAATTTTTGAGGACAAGCCCTTACACATTTTCCACAGCCATTGCATAGGCCGGCATGAGATTGACCATCATTGAAAATTCCACCCATCCTTAGAATGTAAGTAACCCCTGCAGTGCGGTCCTTGAAAAGATATTTATCGTTGTAAAGGTCAAAACATCCAGGAATATCAACACCCGCTGGACAGGGCAAACAATAACCACATGTGGTGCAGTTAATCTTCATCAAGTCTGTAAAAACCTGTTTTACTTGCCTGTAAAGTTCTAATTCTTCGGAGGTTAAAGAATCCGGCCCCACTTCATTAGCAATTTCCAGATTTTCCTTTACCTGATCCATACTATTCATTCCCGAAATCACACAAGTAATTTCCGAATGATTAAGAACCCATCTGAAGGCCCAATCAGCGGGTGTCCTTTTTTTTTCAGATTTATCCCATATTTCAGCAGCCTTCAAAGGCATATCTCCTGCTAACTTTCCACCCTTAAGTGGTTCCATTCCAATTACAGCCATTCCTTTTGAATGAGCATATTCTGCCCCATCAATACCCGCCTGGCTATTTTCATCCACGTAGTTGAACTGCAGCATGCAGGCATCCCAATCATAGGCATCCACTATTGGTTTAAAAGAATCCTTACTATCATGGAAAGAAAAGCCAGTGAATTTTATTTTACCTTCTTTTTTGGCCTTATCCAAAAATTTTAGAAGCCCTAATTTTTCTATTCTCTCGAAACTACTTTTTCCCAGGCTGTGAATAAAATAATAATCAATACAGTCACTTTGTAGACTTTTAAGCTGTTGATTGAGATATTTATCCATGTCTTCGTATTTTTTTACTGACCATTGGGGCATTTTGGTGGAAATTTTCACTTTATCTCGATATTCACCTGCAAGGATTTCTCCTAGGAAAGGTTCACTACCTCCACCATGATAAGGCACTGCTGTATCAATAAAGTTTACTCCGTGATCAATAGCATAATAAATTTGCTCCCTGGCCGTTTCTTTGTCGATCATCCCATTTTTAGTCGGTAAACGCATGGCACCAAAACCAAGCGCAGATAATTCGTCACCTGTCTTTTTAACAGTTCTTTTTTGCAATATAACACCTCATTTATTCTCAATTATTAAAAAATCCGTTTTTAATAATTCCAATCCAATATCGATTTTATTATGTAAACATAATGAATTACTGAGAAATTCCATCCCAAAACAAGTCAAAGGCTTGTTCTTTAATTTTATCACCGGATTTTTCTGGATATTTTTCAATATGCCCCACGGTAGCCACAATACTACCCCATAAAAAGTCCACAATCAATTCATAAGAAATATTTTTAATTTCTTGTTTTTTCAAGCCCACAGTATATGCTTCCAGGGCCATCTCTAAGCGGTTTTCAATCTCTTCTTTGGTTAAAGAAGTTATGTATGGAGAACAGTGAAAACTGAGAATAAATTGAAACATTTCTGTTTTTTTTATTCCAAAATCAACCAGAGATATCCACAAATATTTTATATTTTCCTTAAATGACTTTTCACTGTTGTAGTTACCGCTGATTTCACCCAGCATGGATTCTTTAGCATACAAATATAATCTATTGATTAACTCTTCATTGGTTTTAAAATAGTGAAATAATGTACCTATAGCCACTCCTGCAGATTTAGCTATCTTTGCAGTGGATGATCCATGAAATCCATTCTCTACAAATAATTTTAGTGACGCATTTAGGATCTGCAACTCTTTTTCCTTCAAATTTTCACCTTATAAAACAATTCATATTAAATTATATAGACTGATTAGTCAGTTTAGTATTTATATTTATATTTATTTATTATTTAAAAATTTTGAAAATAAATTAATTGCTTGAAAATTACTTTTCACATACTCTTCCACAAAATAATTCATGACCTTAAGCAATATTATAATAATTAATTAGAAATTACATCCATTATTAACAAAAATAGGGAATCCTACAATGAAAATAGAGAAAAAAACAGTTCCAGAGCATCAAGTAGCATTTATTTATCAAATTGGTAGTTATGATAAAATTCCAGACTGTTTAGGGACTGTAATTGAATGGCTAGTAAAAAATGGCCTGGAACCAAAGTATCCAGTATATGGACTATATTATAATTCTCCTTTAGAAGTGACTCCTGGGGAATTAGAATGGGAAGTAGGGGCTGGTTTTGAAGGAAAATTAGGGGAAGAAAATCCAAAAGAATTAGATAGTGAAGAAGTTCACTTACAAACAATTTCCGAACATGAAGTAGTTTCCACAGTATTTAAAGGCCCTTATGGTGAAGCATCATCAGTTTATGTGGATTTATACGAATACACGATCCATAATAATCTAAAAATTGTAGGGCCCGTGAAAGAAATATATTTGAACAGTCCAGAAATGGCTTCATCAGAAGAATTGCTAACTGAAGTCCAATTTCCAGTAATTTAAGCAATAAACTAATTTAGAAATTTGACTGTTACGAACGATAAATAAAATAAATAATAGATATACTTGATTAATAAGCATTTACAAATTATAAATAATTATTATGTGGAGGTTTTTAAATGGATATAACAGAAAAAAAATTTGAAGAGACCACCGTAGTTTACATAGAATGTGAAGGCAGTTATCTGAAAATTCCAGATTATATGCAGGAGTTAGGAATGTGGGTAATGGATAAAGGCCTGGAAATGACTGGCCTAGTGTATGGAACCTACTACAACAGCCCAGAAGAAGTTCCCGAGGAAGAACTGCTATATGAAATAGGTTTTTCAGTTGATGGAAATATACCTGAAGATGAAAAAATAAAATCCAAGATAATAACCGAACATACTGTTGTTGCCACTATACATAAAGGCCCATATACTGAAGTAGGTCCAGTTATTATGGCTGTAGCAGAATATGCCATTAATAATGGTTACAACATTGTAGGGCCCATTACAGAGGTTTATTTCAATGACCCCAATGAGGTTGATGAAAGCGAACTCCTAACTGAAGTGCAGTTTCCGGTTATGAAACCATAACTTATCAGAATTCTATATTATTATTTTTTTAAATGAATTAAAATAAATTCAATAGCTAGTTCTATTTTATATATTTGTTTTGCCTGCCTAAAATTTACTCTTTAATATCTAAAATACTCTAAAAAATCATATTTTTTATAAAGGGAAATAACTATAATTAATTAGTCAACAAAATTATAATTTAAATTAATATAATCAAAACATTAAAATTAATGAATATATTTTATCAAAGCATATTGGAGTGTATTTAAATGATGAAAGTTAATGATGTAAAAATGTATTATGATCAGGCCATGGCATTTTTAGGACAAGACGAAATAGAAAAATCGTTGGTATTTTTTGATAAAGCGCTTAAAATTGATGATCAATACACTCCCGCATGGAACAATAAGGGTATAGCTCTTTTAAGCCTTAAAAAGTATCCTGAAGCTTTAGATTGCTTTGAACATGTCATTGTCCTTAATCCTATGGATAGTATGGTAATATATAATAAAGGATACGTTCTTTTAATGTTAGAAAGATATCAGGAGTCAGTAGATACTCTTGAGCTTTTTTTGAAAAGATATTCCCAAAAAGACGATTTCTACAAATTTGGACTCTTTTTACAAGCCAAAGGATTTTACAATCTTAAAAACTACGAATATGCAGAACTATTACTCCAAAAAGCAGTTAAAAAGGATAAAAACTTTAAAGAAGCGCAGGAACTCCTGGGTATTGTCTTAAAAGAAAAAAAATCATGAGATAATTAGAGTATACTTTATTTTTATTAAATTTATAGACTCATTATAAAATCAGATTCTTAGTTTTACTGATTATTTTATTCAATATGATTCTAAAAAGATTCAAATCCACGGAACTCTATAAAGAATCAATTTTATCTCTTTTTAAAT
>CAYUFT010000065.1:0-5930 GCA_964444115.1 uncultured Methanobacteriaceae archaeon | reverse complement strand
AACTTTAAAGAAGCACAGGAACTCCGATGTATTGTTTTAAAAGAAAAGAATTCAGCAGATTAATAGAGTATAATATTTTAATTATTTTTTATTTTTATTAACCTAGAAAATCTAATTATCAAAAATCTGATCTTTATTTTACTAATTATTTTACTCCAATTATGATTTAAAAAAGATTCAAATCGAATTCTATAAAGAATCAATTTTATCTCTTTTTAAATAGGCCATTCCTTGAAAAATAGCCACCAGATCATCTTTTTCATCAGTTATCCTAACGGTAAAAGATGATAATTTAGGATTTCTGGAAACTTCCTGGGCCTCAGCCAGAAGCATTTTTCCACATCCAGCATTCATATAAGATATGCTAGCATTAATACCCACCGAAACATTTCCATGTGAATTGGCCGCAGCAGCAAAGGCCATATCTGCCAGTGAGAAAATAGCTCCTCCATGAACAATTCCTACCCCATTTAAGTGGTTTTCTGTAATGTCCATTTTGACTTTAGCCCATCCTTTTTTTATTTCCAGAATTTCTATGCCATTAAACTTGGCAAATTTATCTTTTTGAAAATATTTTTTTATTTTCTCCATATTGCAACCCCCGCAATTTAAATATTGGATAAATATTTATTTGCAAAACATTTGTAATTATTAATTTGGTGATTTAATATATAAGTCTCAAACAATATTAATTACTAAGATTACTAAAAATATAGATCCTAATCCTAATCCATATATAGACCTGATTCCTAAAGCTATAATTAAAATTGATTAATAATATGAACAATAGATGAGATGCAAAATATGAAAAAGCACGACAACACTACTCCTTACCAATCCGACCTTTATGATGCTCATGTGATAAATACACTACCATATTATGATTCATATCATCAGGAAACCATTAATTTAATTAAATCACTACCATCCCATCCAGAATTGTGGATGGATACTGGTTGCGGTACTGGTTCTCTAATTGAAAAAGCAATGAGTGAATTTCCAGATACTCAATTTTTACTTCTGGATCCGTCAGAAGGAATGCTAGAGCTGGCCAGATCAAAATTATCTGCTGAAAAAGATCGTGTTAAATTTCTTAATCCATCAACAACTCAAGAATTCCATGAAAAATTACAAAATAAGCCAGATGTGATTACTGCAATACAATGTCACCATTATTTATCATCTGAAGATAGAATAAAAGCCATTAAAGTTTGCTATGATATTTTAAAAGAAAATGGAATATTTATAACCTTTGAAAATATTCGGCCATTAACTAACAAGGGAATAAAGATTGGAAAAAGTTACTGGAAGAACTTCCAACTGGAACATGGCAAAGATGAAGAAGAAATCGATCAGCATCTGGCTAGATTTGATGTTGAATACTTTCCCATAACTATTGAAGACCATCTGGCCGTTTTAAGAGATTCTGGATTTTCCACCGTAGAAGTTTTATGGTATTCCTACTTACAGGCCGGTTTCTACTGTATTAAATAAAATTTCTATCTTTAAAATCGATTTTTACTCATGAAAAAAATTTAGATAATATTTTACATTTTCATATATGGATATGAGCTAAGATTGAATTTGAAATTGATTTACAATTAAAAAAAAAAGAAGGAAATCACATGGAAAGTGAAAGATATAAAATAGGCTGGGAAAAGCTTAAAGAAGTTGATGGTAGTGCAGGAGAGGTCGTAGTAGAAAGTTTGAATGAAATCGCACCAGATTTAGGCAAATACATTATTGAATACGCTTTTGGTGATATTTATTCCCGGGACAAAACCACTTTAAAACAAAAAGAAATATCTGTAGTTGCCGCACTAACTGCTCTGGGAAATGCAGCTCCCCAATTAAAAGTTCATATAAATGGGGCCATTAATGTGGGTTGTTCCATTGAAGAACTGGTAGAAATAATGATTCAAATGTCAGTTTACTGTGGATTTCCAGCAGCTATAAACGGAATAACTGTATTAAAAGAAGTTATTAAAGAAAGAGATATTAAATTTAATCCGGTTTCTCAAAATTCAGATGAAAATAGATTTAAAATCGGGGCAAAATGCTTAGAAAAATTGGAAGAAGGACATATTCAGGAATTAAAGGAAAAATTAGATCAAATAGCCCCAGACATGGTTAATTATATTATTGGGCATGCTTATGGTTCCGTATACAATAGAAAAAATCTTGAAGCCAGTTTTCGCCAAATTGCAACCATATCTGCACTTACAGTTAAGGGAACAGCAGCACCCCAATTAAGATTCCATATAAAAGCAGGACTAAGTGCTGGGCTAACAAAAGATGAAATTATAGAAACTATTATTCTTATGAGTGTTTATGCAGGATTTCCCGCAGCTATAAACGGATTAAATGTTGCAAAAGATATTTTTAAAGAGTTATAATCATGTATTATTCCATTATTATTAACCTAATTAAATAAAGTCAAAAAAGTCTTGTAAAATTTGGGCTTGATTTTGGCAAATTTATTTAAACTACAAAATGTAATAAAAATAATTAGTGTGAATTATAGTGTTGAAGTTAGTATAATAATTACATCATGAATATGACATATAAATTGGTTTATCAATAATGCCATATTATTAAATTAGGAAAAATAAGAAAAAAAATATTAATGACATTTTTATCAGAAATGAGAATAGTTATTATAATATTAAGGTGATTATATGGAAAGATTAGGTTCATTTAAAGAATATTTACCAATTAAATCAAAAAAGGCAGGAGATAAAAATGTGGGTTTGCTGGTTGATGGGCCAAACATGCTCAGAAAAGAATTTTGTCTTAATTTAGACTTTATAAAAGAACTTTTAGAAGAAAATGGTAGTTTAAAAGTTGCTAAAGTTCTGTTAAATCAATACGCATCCGATAAATTAATTGAAGCCATAGTTAACCAGGGTTTTTCTCCCATGATGGTGGCTGGAGATGTGGATGTTCAGATGGCAGTAGAGGCCTATGAATTGATTTACAACCCCAATATTGACATACTTGCACTTATGACCCGTAATGCCGAGTTTATGCCACTTATTAATATTGCTAAAGAGAATGGTAAAGAAACAATAGTAATCGGTGCCGAACCTGGTTTCAGTATTGCTTTAAAAAACGCTGCAGACAGTACCATCATTTTAAATGGCGAATCCAAATGTAAAGATTAATTGATTATTTTAAAATACTATTTTAGATTATATTAATTTTTTATTCAATTTCTCATCTATTTACATATTATTTTTTTATATTCAAATTGATTTGTTCTCTTTTTACTCAATTTATATATAAAATTTAAAACAAATTTATTGCAATGACTAATAAAAAAGGATTTGAAAAAAGAAATGATGAAAGGCATAAGCATACTCCTCATTCTGGGAGTCCTTGTTCTTTTGATTCAGTTATATTAGTATTTTAGTCCTTAATGAACCCAATTATAAATAAAACTATCATGAGGATTATAAATCCATTTAAGTCCATTAAATGACTTAATATCTTAGTCTGTTAAGAGGTGAAAAAATGTATGAGAATATATTACTGACCACAGATGGTTCTAAATATTCAAAAAAAGCGGGTGAACATGCTATAGAGCTTGCAAAATTAATAGGTTCAAATATAACTGTTTTAAGTGTAATTGAAACATCTTACATTCAAACATTGCCTGAAGGCGACTTGATTGAAAGAATGGAAGATGTAATGAAAAAAGAAGGGCAAAATGCATTGGATAGTTTTGCCCAGCAATTAGAAATGAGCAACTGCAATGGTTCGTGTGAAAATATAACATTAAAAACCGAACTTAAAGTGGGAAGTCCCTCAGAAACCATTTTAGAAACCATCAAAGAAGAAAATATAGATCTAGTTATTATGGGAAATTCTGGAAAGCATGGCTTAGACCGTTTTTTGCTGGGAAGTGTAGCTGAAAAGGTTTTAAGGTCTGCAACATGCCCCGTATTAGTTGTACGTTAATTATATCTAATTTTTAATTAAACTTACTTTTTCTCGCACTAAGGTGCTTAATAATCCCATTTAGTAACTTAAATCCCAAAATAGGCTTAAAATCTATTGAAATGAAAAATATCGGTTAATCAACCACAAGATTTATATATTCTTGAGTTCATATTGTGTGAATTAGATAGATACCTAAAAATTAGGTCGTTATTCTTGAAAATAAGAAAAATGAACAGTTTTAGCAGATTATACTAAATTTGTAATCAGTTCGATAAAAAAACGCTTTAAAATTAAAAACTGATCAATGTGGTGCCTATGAATAAATGGGGATAAATAATGCAGCAAATAAATCGAATTAGTAAAAAAGAAATAAGTACTATTATGCATCATACTGGCGATGTATGTCTTCTTTTAGGGATCGCCATCCTAATACCAATTATAATTTCATTAATCTATCATGAACCTCAATATATAGTTCCTTTTTTATCTGCGGCAATAGTTACCATGTTATTTGGTGCCATAGGTAGAAAATTGTTTAAAAAGGAAGGAAGCATGTCACTTAAAGTGGCCATGGTTTTTTCAACTTTAATATGGCTGATTGTATGCGCTCTGAGTGCACTGCCCTACTATTTTTCCGGTGAATTATCATATCTTAATGCTTATTTTGAGGCCATGTCAGGTTTTACCACCACTGGTTTCAGCATGTATCCAAATTTAGATGCTGTTTCTTATACCATACACTTCTGGCGCGCATTTACCCAATGGCTCGGCGGTTTAGGAATAATATTTCTGGTTTTAGCTCTTTTAAGATCCACTGGGGCCGATGTTATGCGTTTGTATATTGCAGAAGGTCGTGAAGAAAGATTACTTCCGAGTGTAAAACATACTACTCGAGTTATTGTTTATATTTATGCAGGATTAACTGTAATGGGAATAATTCTATTTATTTTAGCCGGAATGCCTATTTTTGATTCTATTTTCCAAGCATTTGTTACACTATCCACTGGTGGATTTGGAATGCACAACACCAGTATTCTATTTTACAATAATGTTTGGATTGAAATTGTGGCCATGATTATTATGATAATTGGGGCTACCAACTTTGCCCTGCACTTTACTGTAATAAAAGGTAATTGGAGGGAATATTTCAAGGACATAGAAACCAAGGTGGCCTACAGTCTGATAATCATAGCCACCATCCTGGTTACATTTATGTTGCTTAAAAACCATATTTACGGTTCGAGTATATTGGAAAACCTTCGATTTGCCCTTTTCCAAGTAGTATCTGCGGTAACCACCACTGGGCTGCAAACTGCATTCTATCCAGATATTCTTAAACAATGGATTGGACTAGGCATATTCTTAATCACCTTACTAATGATAATTGGTGCCGGATCTGGTTCTACAGGTGGAGGTATTAAATGGCTGAGATTTGGAATACTAATTAAAAGTATGGTCTGGCAGGTTAAGTCATTCATATTACCTGGCAAAGCCATAATCCCCAAGAAAATTCACCACGTGAGTGAATTAAATGTAACTGATGATGTTTTAAGATTCGTTGGAGCATTTGTATTTACCTATTTCGTAGTTTATATTGCCAGTGTAATCCTAGTTCTGCTTTATTACAATAATATTTCCCAAGTAATCTTTGAAGTGGCCTCTGCCCTGAGTAATGTGGGCCTTTCCAGCGGATTGCTGACTGCCAACTCTCCCCCCCTGGTGAAAGTAGTTTTCATCATTGATTTCTGGATGGGGCGGCTAGAAATATGGCCAGTGCTGTTATTAGCATTTATAACCATTAAAAACATTTCCAGAAGATAAAATATCTGGATTTTATTTTATTTTTCTATTTTCAATTGCTTAATAGTGGAAATAAGAATATATATTTATTATTATTCCAAATATAAACTAAAAATATCCTATTTTACTTAATAAAAGATTAAACAATTTTTTTAAAAAGAGAAAAGACCAACTAGAACTATAACAAA
>CAYUFT010000064.1:0-11884 GCA_964444115.1 uncultured Methanobacteriaceae archaeon | reverse complement strand
AAGATTTGAAGGTTGTAGGGGATCTATTCCAGGATGAATTTTCACTGGAAATAGAGTAATTCTATAATTTTTCATTTTATTTATTATAAATTAATTATTTAGTAATTGAATATTAAATCTTCTTTAACTTTTTTTGGGCATGAATTTAATTTATAAATCTTACTAATGAATAAATAATCAGGTGTTTTAGAGTTTAATTTTTAGATTAATTAAGCTATTTTTTTATTTTTAAAGATTTATCTTATTTTAATTAATTATTTGATTTAAAAATCAGAAGAAATTTTTTTATGTAATATTTTTTTTAAATAAATCTTAAATAATTCTAGAATTGTAAATGAATGGTGATGGATTGCGGTTTAAATTGGGCATAATTATTTAATAGTTTATTATGTAATGTTACTTTGTAGATTAGATGGAACTTTAAATAAATTTTTGAATAAAAGATTTATCTGACTTTAAAATTGAAATAAAGTAATTAAGAATAAATCAATATTAAATATAAATAATTACAGCAGGATTTTAATATTAAAACTTTGATACAACTTTAAATAATGTTTTAGTTTATTATGTGGAACATAATCAAATTTGCCACAATTATATATTCTAGAAAAACCAAATATTTTAGCATTAATATTAAAGAGGAATCAGAATTTTAGCTTTTTCTCTTAATCATTGTTTTTAATAATTTCAAATAATTGGAGGATACAAAAAATGCGTAGTTT
Organism: uncultured Methanobacteriaceae archaeon; assembly: GCA_964444115.1. Lineage (GTDB taxonomy): Archaea > Methanobacteriota > Methanobacteria > Methanobacteriales > Methanobacteriaceae > UBA349. Next base: position 11,162 of record CAYUFT010000064.1, on the reverse strand, counting down.
TGAAAAACTAACTTCCTTAAAAGATTATATCCCCCTTAAAAGGAAGGAGGCTGACGAAAAAAATGTAGGATTGTTAGTTGATGGTCCTAACATGTTAAGAAAAGAATTCAGCCTTAATTTAGATTTAGTAAGGGGAATAATGGCGGAATATGGAAATATGAGGGTGGGTAAGGTTCTTTTAAATCAATATGCTTCTGATAAACTGATAGAAGCAATTGTAAATCAAGGATTTACTCCTATTGTTGTGGCTGGAGATACTGATGTTTATATGGCTGTAGAAGCTATGGAATTAATTTATAACCCTAATATTGATGTTATAGCACTTATGACTCGTGATGCTGATTTTTTACCAATAATTAATAAGGCCAAAGAAAATGGAAAAGATACTATTGTTATAGGGGCAGAACCGGGATTTAGTGCGGCACTTCAGAATTCTGCTGATGATGCTATCATATTAAAAGCTGAAAATGGAAAAGACAAAAATGGTCGCCATAGTGAACCAAAAGAGACTATCTAATGGATATCTGCTCCTAATTAATTCTGTAATCGAATAAACATAATTAATAGATAATTTAGAAAAAATAGAGACAAATTATTGTTCATTTGTTGTTTAGTAAATATTAGATTTAAATTTATTTTTATTTACATATTGAATTGATTTTTTCATGATTTTTGTTTCCAAGTTACTAAAGAATAGTAAATCCGGAATTATATTTTTATAAATAATTTTCTTATAAATAATCAATATTTAAGCCAGGAATTAATATTCATGATCCAATGAGGTTTTATTTATGATTGTTGAGACTAATATTCACGAAGTTAAAAAGAGAGAGAATTCTCTGATAATAATTAAAAAAATTATACAATCTGATGGTCGAAATAAACTATATGATCTAACTGGGCTTTCCGGAGGATTTTTGCTTAATGATGAGGATTTAAAACTTTTGGAAACTTATGTGGGGCCTGCAATTTTTGAAGATCAACTGCTTCAAATGGGGAAAAAACATCTCGGTGGAGAAAAGGTTTTAGGTTTTAATAGAACAAGTTCTGGCATATTGGCTACAATATTGGCTCTTGCAAGACCTGGAAGTTATGTAGTTCATTATTTACCAAAATTACCGTCTCATCCATCTATTCCTCGTAGTTGTGAGCTTATAGGTGCTAATTACATTGAATTTGATGATTTAGAAAACTTTTTCATACCAGATGATACTTCTTTAATAGTTATAACTGGATCAACCATGGATCACCAGGTTATTGATGTAAAAGAATTTAAGGAGATAATCAATAAGGCTAAATCTCATTCAAAGTCTTCGGATGGTGGAGTCCCAGTACTGGTTGATGATGCTTCTGGAGCTAGATTAAGAACTGTAATTTTTAATCAACCAACGGCCATTGAATTAGGTGCAGATCTGGTAGTTACCAGCACAGACAAGCTTATGGATGGCCCTCGAGGGGGTTTGATGTCTGGAAGTGAAGATTTAATGAATGAAATCAAATCTAAAGCACATCAATTTGGATTAGAAGCTCAACCTCCTCTGGTGGCGGGTATGGTAAGGGCCTTAGAAAGTTTTAACTCTGAAATTCTTTTAAACTCATTAGAAAAAAAACATGAGCTTAATAAATCTTTAAATTATAAATTCAAAGGTTTTGAAGAGTCACCTACTGGTGTTATGATATATCCTGATGTTTTAAAATCACAAATTGAGGAGAGAGGTATTAAAACTTCTTTATCTTCTTCGGACATCTCATTTGTATGGGCCCTGATTTTACTCAAGAGTTATGGTATTTTAACTATTCCTGCGGTAGGAATGCCTGGTGCATCACCCACAGTGAGATTTGATTTAGCTGCCAAGGATTCTAAAATTTTAGATCTAGATGAATTAACTGATTTAATTTTAAATTCGCTAGATTTGCTGTTAAATGTGGTTGATGACACTGAAAAGTGTAGAAATATAATTTTTAACTAAATTTTATTAAATATTAATATTATATTAATTTACATACTTCATTTAATATCGAGGAATATCATGATTGACATCGATGGTTCTTTGGGGGAAGGTGGGGGTTCTATAGTTAGAATTTCTACTGCATTATCTGCTCTAACCTCAAAGCCAATTCATATTTTTAATATCAGGGCTAAACGCAATAAAATGGGACTGGCTGCCCAACATCTAAATTCTGTTAAATCTGTGGGCCAGATTTCCAATGCTTCTATTGATGGATTGCATTTGGGTTCATCTGAATTTGAGTTTCATCCGGGTGAATTAAAAAGTGGAAATTTTCAATTGGATGTTAAAACTGCAGGTAGTATAGGATTAATATTACAATCTTTCATGATTATAGCTCCTTTTGCTTTTAAATCTTCTAAAATTCAAATTACTGGTGGAACTGATATTCGATGGGCCCCATCAATAGATTATATTAAAAATGTTACTTTACCCGTACTCGAGAAAATGGGATATGATGCCAATATAGACCTCATAAAAAGAGGCCACTATCCTGAAGGTGGGGGAGAAGTAAAAGCTGAAATTTTCCCATTAAAAAAGCTTAATCCCATAAATATCTTAAAATCAGAAATAGATTCTATTAAAGGTATTTCGCACGCTTCAAATCTTCCTATCCACGTTGCCGAAAGACAAGCCACTTCTGCAGAAAGAATGCTAAAAAAAACAGGTTTCGATATTGATATTGATGTAGAACACTCTTCTAATAATAATGGTCCTGGATCAGGAATAGTATTATGGGCACAAGGAAATACAAGGTTAGGTGGTAGTTCTATAGGAAAACCAGGCAAACCTGCCGAAATAGTGGGTGAAGAAGCTACAAATGAATTATTAGTTTCTCTTAAAAGTAATTCTGCTATTGATGAGCACATGGCTGATCAAATTATCCCTTACATGGCTATAGCAGGAAATTCCAAAGTAGAATTATCTCGGTTGACCATGCATACCCTGACAAATTTAAATGTGGTGGAAAAATTCCTCAGAACTAAATTTGAAGTAAGCTACCATGGAAATTATTTAGACTTCCATAATTTGGAAAAGAAATTTGAGAAGGTAGGCCCGGTTATTATAAAATCCAAGTAACTGAACAAAATATGAATTATTAATGGTATATAAAATAAAATAATAAAAAATAATTCTCATCTCTTAATTTTTAGATTTCTATATAATTATTTTTCAATGTGCAAGCATTCTCCAGATATTACTTTACGAAGAGTTCCATTGTCTAATTCTAAAATAAGTGCTCCTTCATTATTTATACCGATAGCTTCTCCTCTAACTATTTTTCCCAACTGTTTTCGAACTTCAACATAGCTTCCTATAGTTTTAGACATTCTTCGCCATTCGCCCAGTATTTCAGGAAAACTACCTTCTTTAAATTTGTTGTAAGTATCTTCGAATATTTTTAGAAATTCCTGAACTAATTCTGGACCTCTAATATCCTCATTTAACTCTTTCTTGAGTGAAGTTGCACTTTTCTGAATATCTGATGGAAAATTTTCAGTATTAACATTGGCATCAATTCCAATCCCCACAACCACGTAATCGAGTGTACTGAATTTGGCATTTGCTTCGGTCAATATTCCACAAACTTTTCTAGAACCAATTAATATATCATTAGGCCATTTAATTCCCACATCTAGTCCAAATTTATTTTTTATGGTTTCAGCTACTGCCACTCCAGTCATAAGAGTTAATTGAGGGGCTTCTGATGGTGGAATTTGGGGGCGTAGTATTATAGACATCCAGACACCGCCTGCTGGTGATATCCACTGTTTACCTCTTCGACCTCTTCCGCGAGTTTGGGTTTCTGCAATTATTATTGTACCTTCTGGGGCACCTTCCTCAGCCAGTTTTTTAGCTACATTATTAGTTGAGTCAATTTCGCTAAAATAATGAATGTTCTGGCCTATGTAATCTGTTTTAAGGCCTTTTTTTATTTCATATGGTAAAATAAGGTTTGGAGATTCAACTACTTGTATTCCTACTTCAGGGGATGAATTAAAGACATACCCATATTCTTCCAGAGCTTCGATGCTTTCTTTTAATTCTTTTTTATTAATATTAAGTAGGGAACTAATTTCTTTATGTAAAACGTATTTTCCCTCGTTTGCATATAAAATTTCTAGTATTTGTTCCTGCATATTAAAACCCCTTTTATAACTCTCTTGAATTATTTTAAGCATGATTTAATTTATTTTACAGAAATTGATTTTAATTATTATTTAAATTTAATATTTAATTAATTAGATTAGTATTTTTAAAAATGGGATGATTATTTTGGTTTTTGTTGAGATTGAGCAGTACTCATATAATTTCCCACAGCTGCAGTTATAGCAGCAACTTTTTTATTTGGTAAGAAAGTGGATTTTAGACGGTCAACTCTTTCTTTGTCCTCTATAACTACTTTTTCCATCTCTTCCATGATTCCTTTACGGTGTTCATCAACAAAGTGAGTGTTAAGTTTAGCTGCTCTAAAATCAGAGCTTCTCATAATGGCCTTGTGGAAAGGAATAGTCGTTTTGACTCCTAAAATTACATATTCGCTTAGAGCCCTTTCCATACGGTTAATAGCTTCATTTCGTGTTCTGCCCCATACAATAAGTTTGGAAATCATGGAATCATAGAATGTTGGTATGGAATAATTCATATATACTCCACTATCTACCCGTACCCCAATACCACCTGGAGACCTATATCCTGTTATTTTGCCGGGGTTGGGAGCAAATTCTGCCAGAGGATCTTCAGCATTTATACGACATTCAATGGCGTGTCCCATGACCGAAATGTCTTCTTGAGCACAACAAAGTTCTTTTCCTGAGGCAATTCTGATTTGTTCTTTTACTAAATCAACTCCAGTTACTATTTCAGTAATAGGGTGTTCTACCTGGATCCTGGTATTCATTTCCAGAAAATAAAAGTCGCCATTGGAATAGAGAAATTCAACAGTTCCAGCATTAGTATAATTAATTGATTTAGCTGCTTTAACAGCGGCCGCCCCCATTGTTTCTCTTAATTCTTCAGTCATTATTGGGGATGGAGCTTCTTCAATCAATTTTTGGTGCCTTCTTTGGATAGAGCATTCCCGATCGGCTACATGAACAATATTTCCATGTTCATCGGCCATAATTTGAAATTCGATGTGGCGTGGTTCTTCCAGGTATTTTTCTATGAATACTGTAGAATCTCCAAAGGCCGATGCAGCCACGGATTGAGTGGATTCGATGGCCCTAACGAGTTCATCTCTTTCATAGACGGTTCTCATTCCAATACCTCCACCACCAGCAGAAGCTTTGACAATAACGGGATAACCTATGGATTCAGCTATATCTACAGCTTCTTCAATAGTTGAAATTCCTTTATCTGTTCCGGGAATTACAGGAACTCCTGCTTTTCTCATCAATTTTTTAGATGTAATTTTATCGCCCATGGACTCAATGACTGATCCGGAGGGACCTATAAGTTTCATGCCGCGTTTTTCACATTCTTTTCCTAATTTTGAATTTTCAGCCAGAAAACCATAACCTGGATGTATGGCATCGGCACCACACCTCTCAGCAATATCTATAATTTTTTCTATGTTTAAATAACTTTTAGCAGGTGTTGATTCACCTATAGAATAAGCTTCATCAGCGAATTTGGCAAAAAGAGAATTTTTGTCAGCATCAGAGTAGATAGCAACACTTTTCACGTCTAACTCTCTGCAGGCTCGCATTACTCTTATTGCTATTTCACCACGATTGGCAATTAGAACTTTGTTAAACATGGCATAGCTCCTTAATTTTGTAAATTAATTATATTTTAACTATTTTTATTAATATACTATTTTATTCAATTATAACAATATAACATTAAGATATCTATCTTTTATTAGAATTTTTACTATTAATTATTCATATGTGATTATATGTCAATATTAACTAAAATATTAGATGGAATCCTATTTCAAATAAATTGTTAATTATATACTAATTATAATATTTTTAAGATCAGATTATTTACATATTGGCTGCACTGCAATCCGCAATATATTCTTCAATGCTAATTTATTAATTGATGAATATTAAAATTGATAATTATTTAAACATAATACATATTAGATACAATGAAAACTAATTTTAAGCCTATAAAAAAGCAAAGACGCTTAGAAATCGCTTTAGAATCTCTACCTAGTCATCCAAAACCTAAAATAAAGTTAGAGCAATATCATACGCCTTCCATAATTGCTTCTGATGTTTTATGGAATGCTTATAATTTAAGAGATATTGAAAATAAAAATGTAATTGACTTAGGATGCGGAACTGGAATTTTTGCCATAGGATCTTCCCTGCTGGGTGCTAAATGTGTATGGGGCATAGATATTGATTATGATGCATTACTTATGGCTAAAGAAACTTCCCAAAAACTCGGCCTAAATGAGAAGACAAATTTTATTGAAATGGATATAAATGAAATGGATATAAATAACAAATCTTCTGAAGAAATAAATTGTATGGATACTTGTATTCAAAATCCACCCTTCGGATCTCAATTAAAAGTGAAAAAGGGAGCAGACAGAATATTCATGGAGAAATCTCTCCAAATAGCCACAGTAGTGTACTCTTTTCACATGGCGGAAACCGAAGATTTTGTGGAAAATTATTTTTTAAATTTGGGTGGTAAAATAACTCACAGGTTTTATTACTCGTTTTTAATTCCTCGAATTTATTCTTTCCATAAACAAGAGGCTAAAAAAATAGAAGTGATCGTAGTACGAGTTGAAAGAATTAATAAGTAACTTTAGGTTCTTATAATTTTTACAAACGATTCCTTACGATGCCTATGATTTTATTTTTCAATATTAAAAGTTTTTAAAGGGAACTCCAAACAGAAGGTTTATATACTTAATTAACCAACCTTTACTAACCTACATTCTTAGTGTGAAATATCAATATGCAGTTTGAAACTGCTCAATATTATATTTTGAAAATATGATATGGTGTTAGTATTTTTGCCTAGTCTGGACTATAGCAATGTTTATAATAGATGACGACAAATATTCAAAGATGCTAAAGAAGCATTTATCTATATTTATCCCGGACTCTTTAACTGCGGAAACTACTGATTTAAAACTCAAAACCTATAAGGTTGGAGCGATTGCGAGATCCGCAGCTATATTCAATGCAGACCGGATTGTAGTGTATCATGACGATGCAAACAAAAAAGAGGCAAAATTTATTAGTGATATTCTCACTTATATGAATACACCTCAATATCTTCGAAAGAAGGTATTTCCGATAAGGAATGAGTTAAAGCATGTGGGTTTACTCCCACCACTTAGAACTCCACACCACCCCACAGGGAAACCCGGCGAAGGCGATTACAGACAGGGACTAACGCTCAAAAGGACCAGAAAAGGGACCTTCGTTGATATAGGGGCGGATAAAACCGCTTTTTGCAAGGAACAACTAACTGTAAATAAAATACTAAGCTTTCGAGTAACCAAGCTGGGTAAAGAGATAATAGTCGAACCGGATGAACCAGAAAATGAGTACTGGGGATATGAGACTTTATCCAATTATAATAATCTTCACCAAAGTTTAAAGACAGTAAAACCGGATTTTGTGGTGGCAACATCCCGTAATGCTGCACCGATAACTTCTATTTTAGATGAAGTGAAATTTAAGGTACAAAACGCCAAACATGTGGCTATTTTGTTTGGTGGTCCTTATTCTGGCTTACCTGATGATATTGGAAGTCAGAATCTGGTGGACTTAGAAGTGAATACTATACCTCTTCAGGGCACCAAAACTGTAAGGACAGAAGAAGCAGTTTTAGCGACTTTGTCTGTTTTTAACTTGCTCTTAAACTCAGATTAATCAAAAAATGGAAATAAAATTGTGAATGTAAGGAGGTAAAATTAAATGGCTAGACATCATCAACCTAGAAAAGGATCAGTTGCATTTAGTCCTAGAAAGCGAGCAGCCAAAGAGACACCAAGAATCAAGTCCTGGCCAATGGCCAATGAGCCGAGATTATTGGGTCTTGCTGGATATAAAGTGGGCATGACTCACGTTATGATGGTAGATAATACTACAAATTCCCCAACTGAGGGAATGGAGATTTCTACACCTGTCACTATTCTAGAAGTACCACCCATATGTGTGATGGGTATCAGGGCTTATGAAAATACTACTCGTGGTTTAAAAGCCATGGGAGATGTTCTCGCTGACAATTTAAATGAAGAACTATCAAGGAAGATATCACTTCCTAAAGAATACAATAAAGATGCTGCAGTGGAAAAAATTAAAGAGAACCTGCAACATGTTGCTGAGATACGAGTTTTAATTAACACTAATCCCAAAGTAACCAGTGTACCTAAGAAAAAGCCGGAAATATTTGAATGTGGTGTCGGGGGCAAAACCCCTGATGACCAACTTAACTTTGCCATTGAAATGCTGGGTAAAGAAATTAGTGCCAAAGATATTATGGCTGATGGAGAATATGTTGACTCCATTGCTATAACTAAGGGTAAAGGTTTCCAGGGCCCAGTTAAAAGATGGGGTATTCGTATTCAGTATGGTAAAGCTGCTAGAAGTAGTAAAGCACGGCACGTTGGTTCCATAGGTCCTTGGACTCCTTCCAGAACTATGTGGACTGTTGCCCAAGCTGGTCAAATGGGATATCACAAAAGAACTGAATATAATAAAAAAATATTAAAAATCGGTGAAGCATCTGAGGCAGACGCTGTTAACCCAGCTGGAGGGTTTGTTAAGTATGGTCTGGTCAAAAATGATTACATAATCATTAAAGGATCAGTTCCAGGCCCTTCAAAAAGATTAATTATTCTAAGAAAAGCTATTAGATCCAATGGAAAAAATAGTGACGCTCCTCAGATTAACTACATCAGTACAGCATCTAAACAAGGTGTTTAATTTAATTAGAGTGGTTTAAATGAAAAAAATTAAGGTTTATTCATTGGAAGGCGAAGTCACAGAAGAGATTGAACTGCCTGAAATATTCCAGGAAGAATTTAGGCCGGACCTTATAAAAAGAGCTGTTATCTCATCACAAACTGCCCGGATTCAACCATGGGGTTCTGACCCAATGGCTGGTAAAAGGACAACTGCAGAGTCATACGGTTCTGGACGTGGTGTTGCTAAGGTTCCTCGTATTAAAGGTTCTGGTTCTAGAGCAGCATTTGTAGCTCATGTAGTTGGCGGTAGGAGAGCACATCCTCCACGCCCACAAAAAAACTACCATGAGAAAATCAACCGGAAAGAAAGGCGTTTTGCTATCAGGTCTGCATTAGCAGCTACAGTTAACCCAGAAATTGTCGAGAATAGAGGCCACAAAGTAGAAAATGTGCCTCAAATTCCAATGGTGGTTGATGATGAGCTCTGTAAGGTCAAGAAAACTAAAGAAACTAGGGAAATTTTCAAAAAGTTAGGCATAATTGATGATGTTGTCCGAGCTAAAGAAGGAAAAAAAATTAGATCTGGTAAAGGTAAAATGCGAGGTCGTAAATATAAAACTCGTAAAGGACCTCTAATAGTTGTGGGTGAAGACAAAGGAATCAGCTTAGGTGCTAGAAACCACTCCGGTGTTGATGTGGTTTTAGTAGAAAATCTTAATGCTGAATTATTAGCTCCTGGAACTCATCCTGGAAGATTAACAGTTTTTACCAAATCTGCTATAGAAAAATTGGGGGAACTCTTCCAATAGGGCAATATTCCCTATTTTAAGATAAAAGGTGAATATTATGGATCCTTATGCAATTATTGTAAAACCTCATGTAACTGAAAAAACCATGAACTTAATCGATCAAAACAATGAACTGACTTTTGTAGTTTTGAGAACCAGTGAGAAATCTGACATTAAAAGGGCTTGTGAAGAACTCTATGATGTTAAGGTGGAAAAGGTTAATACTCATATAAACTCCAAAGGAATAAAATTAGCTTATATTAAGCTTTCTTCTGAGAACAAAGCAGAAGATATTGCTGTTAAGATGGGAGTATTCTAAGCTGATATAGTCAGTAACTTGGAGGAAAAAAAATGGGAAAACGTTTAATTTCACAAAGGAGAGGTAGGGGAACTTCTACTTTTAGAAGTGCTTCTCACAGATTTAAAGGTAAGATAGAGTACCGTTCCTATGATTCATTAGAGAAAGAAGGCATCTTAAAGGGTAAAGTTGCAGATATTATGCACGACCCTGGAAGAAGTGCTCCTGTAGCATTAGTAAAATTTGAAAATGGGGAAAAAAGACTTATTTTAGCTCCGGAAAGTATTCAAATTAATGATGAGGTAGCATGTGGAATTTCAGCACCAATTAGTCCTGGAAATTCATTACCCCTGGGAGAAATTCCTGAAGGTACTCCAATATACAATATTGAAAATCGTCCAGGAGACGGAGGTAAACTCGTAAGATCTTCTGGAACTTATGCTTCTTTGATCACTCATGATGTGGATAAAGCAGTTATTGAGCTTCCATCTGGTGAGTTAAAAGCATTCAATCCTAAGTGCAGGGCCACTATAGGCGTTGTAGCTGGTGGAGGAAGAAGAGAAAAACCATTCCTTAAAGCAGGTAACCGTTACCATGCTCTGAAAGCTAAAGGTAAAAAGTGTGTTACTGTTAGAGGAGTGGCCATGAATGCAGTGGATCACCCACACGGTGGTGGAAATAGGCAGCACCCTGGACGACCTACAACCGTATCCAGACATGCCCCACCAGGAAGAAGAGTCGGTTCAATCGCGGCTCGAAGAACAGGTAAGAGGAGATAACCACAACTATTAGGAGGTGGCTTATTGGCACGTAAAGAATTTAAGTATCGCAATCACACTTTGGAAGAATTACAAGAAATGCCTCTGGATAAGGTTATAGAAATATTACCATCCAGACAGAGGAGATCTCTGAAAAGAGGATTCTTACCAAGGCAAATGAAGGTACTAGAAAGAATTAAAAAATTATTATTGCTGAGTTAAAGGGGGAAGCCTGGGTTAATACTGATTTAATTAATTTGCCTATTGAAAAACAAACTAATACTTTTACTCTAAATCAATTTAAAGATAAAATTGAATATGCTAAAAAAACTGGCTTTGATGAAACCTATCTTTGGGGAGCTGAATGGTGGTACTACCTTGCTCAAAACGGCCATCCAGAATACCTCCAATTTGCCA
>CAYUFT010000063.1:0-11889 GCA_964444115.1 uncultured Methanobacteriaceae archaeon | reverse complement strand
GTCTCTCTTTTTTCTCTTTGAAGATTGAAATAAATATCCCCACATTTCATTTTAATCATTGCAAATCACTCTTAAGTTTTTAACTAATTTAATAAAATTTATTATCTTTAAATATTTTTTTATAATTAAGCCGAGTATCAATTATGCATTATCTTCATATTTTAATCTTTGTGGATATTTCAGGATTAAAGATCGTGAATACCAATAAATGATTAATATTGGAGGATTCTTTCCTTAGAATAATTATCTTTTTTAACGAAATAATTTTATATTTTATCTATAAATAGAAAATAACATGGAAATTATTGATATAATCTTTTTAATTGTGGGTATCCTTATTATAATTGGAAATAGTCTACTGATTTTTCGCTGTAAACAAAAATACCCGGCAGAAAAATTGGATTATACTTCATATTTATTAATATATTTTATAGGAATTATTATAGTTATAGGTGCTATTACTGGTTTAATGAGGCTTTTAGCACTTTTAATGTTAATATCGGGTTTTATATTTCGTATTTATCTTTCAAAAAAAGATCCTGAAAAATATAAAGAATATTACTCTTTTTCTATTTGGGAGAAATTATGGGGTGTTTGGATAATTTTTTTTATTTCAGTTATTTTTATTGTCACTTTCTTTTAGTAAAATCAATTTAGAATTATTTAAGATATAATGAATTGTTTTAGTCACAAAATAACCATTGGAGCAATAAAAAGAAAAAAGAATATCTTAATTAAAAAAATAAAGAAAAAAATATTTCAATCATTCATCCAGTACAAATGAGGCAAAGGTAAACCCAGATCCTAAACGTACTTGGCCCGCCACGGCAGCGGCCTCTTTAATTTCATCCATACTGGCCCCGGTCAAAAGAGCATTTTCTTTATGGGCCTTTACGCAGTGCTCGCATTTTACGGCCACCGCACATGCTAAGGCTATAAGCGATTTATCTTTGGATGATAGGGCACCGTCTTTCATTATTTCTTCTGCTAAGTTTTTAAAGGCGATATCTAATTCTTCACTAACGGATTCTGTAAAACGGTAAGGTCTTGGTTTTTTTTCTTGCATTTTATGTACTCCCTATTTTATTCAGTGATAGCGCCATTACATCAAATAATTCTTTTGCTTTTCTAATTAAGCTGTTCATTGAGACATTTTTTAAATTCAAAAGCATCTACATGTAATTTTAATTGTTCAGAAGCAGGAAGTGCTGATCTTTCAAAATGTCTCATATTAGAGAGTTTTTTCAGTCAAAATAAAACCCCTTAATAATAAATAAATTAATTAAAGTTAATTAATAAATTATATGTTATTTTTAAGATTTATAATTAAAGGATGTTTTTAATAAAAAAGTAATGAGTCATGAATAAGCGATAATCTTTACATAAATTAAAAACAAATATTATTATAACGAGTGGTAAAATGTCAAAAATCAAAGGAACTAACAGAAGAACTAGACAAAAGAAACGTTATAGGAAAGCTGGAAGTAAAAGAGGAAGGGGAGTTAGACACTAAGGTTATAAAATTTAACCTTTAAATTGATATTTTCTCTAAAAAAACTCCTCTTATTAGTTTTTGAGATTATTAAAAGTATAAATTGATTTATTTTATTTTATTTTATTTTATTTATTGCTTAAACAATATCAAAAAGGTTAAATAAATTATTTAACCACAAGATATTCCATCCCAGATTTTTTTAATAGAAACTATTTTGTTCAGCCCAGGAAAAAAAGTTTGTAAATCACCAGGGAAGTGAATAATATCCCCCCTAGGCCAGTATTAACATAAGGCAGATACCAGTAAACCTCTATTATTTTTATATTCTTTTTTAGAAGTAGAATAAGTGGGAACATGGGATATAATAACACCAGGAAGCTTAAAGGATAATAACTGGCCAGTGATACAACGATTAGTGATAATCCTAACCAAAAAATTAAACATAGAATAAGAGATGCCTTTTCACCAATAAAAACTGGAGTAGTAGTTATATTGGCCGCTTTATCATATTTAATATCAGGTATGGCTGAAAATATATGCATGGCAGATATATGTAAATAAGCCCCTATCAATATAATAACGGATGGAATAGAACTTGAAGCCAGGTAATAGGCGAATATTCCAGGCATTATATACAAATAGTTAGAAGAAAAGTCAAGGAATGGTTTTTCTTTAAACCTCAGTGGTTTAGCACTGTAAAAGTAGGACAATAGGAGAAATACTGAGAATATTATCTTCTCTGGGGTGTCCTGGAATATCATTAATATTAAACTAAACCCAGTTACTAAATAAATAACATTTAAAAGACTTTTTTTATCTTTCTGATTAATCCTATATTCTTTTTCATCCTTTTTAGGGTTCAAATCGTCAGTTTCTTTATCCCAGTAATCATTAACCCCATAAATGAATATATTAGCGGGTATGAAAAAATAAAAAAGATAAAGATAGTATGCTGGATTAAAAAAATCATTAAATGCGGTAAAGCCCAGTGCATATCCAACTACATAGGTTCCACCAGTATAAATCCAGAATCGGAAACGTGAAACTTTAAAAAGAAATGATAAAAAGTCTTTCATGTTTTTATTTCCTGGGGTGGGTGTTTATTTTAAAAAAATATATTAATTTAAAATTAGGGGTGTACCATTTTTTTTGCTAGTATCTCGGGATAGATTTTCATTATCTTATACTAAGTCCCAGGGAATTGGAAAACACATTGAAAACAACTTTAGGGACAGATGGTTTTACCTTCCGCCTATAAACTACAAATGGATCATTTTCTATCTCGCGAGCAGTCCAGTTGTACATATCTGACGCTGTTTTTATAGATATTAAGTACCGATAAGGAATATAAGCGAATCCCTTTTCGGCCTCCATCTGCCATATTTTGTAAGTTTCGAGTTGTTTTTTAATGAATCCCTTAAAATTTTCCTCATTGGTCCGGGTATTATTCTCTTCCAGATTTTCCAATCCAAAGGATTCTAGATCTTCCTGAGGGAAGTAGACCCGGCCCAGTTCAATATCCTCGGATATGTCCCTAATAAAATTTATGTACTGCATGGCCTTTCCCAGGTGTCTGGCAGCCTGGAAAGATTCTTGGGGAAGATCCATGATTTTAGCCATAAATAGGCCTACTACCTCAGAGGAACCATAAAGATACGTCTCCAGTTCTTCTAGATTCTGATAAGTGGATTTATAGATATCCATTTCCATAGAATTTAGGAATGCATCCACCCATTTGTCTTCAAAGTTCTTACGCATTGAAAGTTCTTTAAATGAATCTATAACCACATCTCCAGTTACCGTACCACTTTTTGAATCATAGTATCGGTCTTTAAATGCATAAAATCCTTCGGAATCTTGAGGGATGGAATCAACATAATCATCTGCCTTTCTTAAGAAACTATAAAGTGTGAATACATCCCTCTTAACCTTTTTTGGGAAGAATATGGTGCTATAAAAATATGTTTTACTCCCTTTTTTAAATATGGTGTAAATTGTTTTATTTATTTTCATAGTTTTCAACCGTGCCTATCTTTAATTTCGTTTGCCACTATCTGAGATGATATCAAGACCATGGGTACTCCAATACCTGGGTGAGTGTAATGGCCCGAATAATAAAGGTTATCAACCTTTTTACTCATGTGTGTAGGTCTCCAAAGAGCAGTTTGCCTTAAGGTATGTGAAAGACCTAAAGCTGTGCCTTTGTAGGCATTATATCTATCTTTAAAATCATTTAAAGCAAATATTCTTTTGACCACAATATGCTCCCTGATGTTTTCGTCAATTTTTGCCTCCAGATCATCCATAATCTGGTTATATAACTTATCTCGAAGAGCTGGTGTATCTTCAATTCCGGGAGCCAGTGGTACCAGAATAAATAGTGTATCTGATCCTTCAGGAGCAGCAGATTTGTCTGTTCTGGATGGTACATTCACATAATATGATGGATTTTCCGGCCATCCTGCTTTTTCACGATTGAAGAGTGTTTCAAAGCCACCTTCCCAATCTTTATCCAGGAATAAATTATGGTGAGTTAATTTATCGACTACATAATCAACTCCCAAATAGGCCACTAAAGCAGAAGGAGCCATTACTTTTTTGTCCCAGTAATGTTCATCATAAGTTTGATTTTCAGCTTTCAAAAGCTCTATCTCTGAAAAGGCGTAATCTGCATTTACCAGCACTAAATCTGGTTCATAAATATCTTTGCTGGTTATTACCCTTTTAACTTGCTTATCTTCAACTTCAATCTTCTCAACGGGTTCATTAAATTTAAATTCAACACCATAAGACTCAGCAAGCTCTTTAATAGAACTTACAATCTTTCTCATACCGCCCTGAGGGTAAAATACTCCCATGGTAAGGTCTATGTGAGACATGATGTGATAAAAGGAAGGTGTATTTTCTGGTGATCCACCTAAAAATCCTATGGAATATTGAAGAATTTTACGGGCCTCATCACTTTCAAAACGTGTGTTAACATAGTGTTGAAGGTTCTCCCATATTTTAAGTTTATAGCCTTTAAGCATTAAACGTCCATTAATAAAGTCTAAGATGGAATTGTAATCCCGGTAAAGCATTTCATCAATGGAAAAATCATAAATTTCTTTGGACGTTTCTAGATATTTTTTTAATTTTTCAGCTCCACCCTCTTCAAAGCTTTCAAAAAGTTCATAGTTCTTTTCAATGTCTGATGCCACATCTACAACTTTTTCGCTCCCAAAAAACATCTTATAAGATGGATCTAAACGATCCAGTTCAAAAAAATCCTCGGGCTTTTTATCAAATTCTGCAAAGAACTTTTCAAAAACATCAGGCATTAAATACCATGACGGCCCCATATCAAAATTATAACCATCTTTACTATAAACACTGGCTCTGCCTCCAGCTTGCTCATTTTTTTCCAGCACAGTAACTTCAAAACCATCTTTTGCAAGAAGGGCTGCTGCTGAAAGTCCCCCAAAACCGGATCCAACTACTATTGCTTTCATTTTATCCTCTGGTTTATTTTTAACGTCATTTATTTTCATAGGCATGTTTATTTTCGATAAAATTTAGTATTGATATAATTATAACTCCACTACAATTTAAATTTATTTATAAAAGACTATATAATGAAAAATAAGAAAAATAAAGGCCTAAATTAGATATATCTTTCTTTTAAATCATTACCTATAACTAAAGAACTAGTGGTTAATTAGGACTCAATTCACCGACTTTTCCCCGGGTTTCATATAATAGGTAACCTATGAAAACTAGGCCTATGATGCCCGGTATAATCAGATCAAGATAAAAACAAACTGCACTCCAGAAGACCAAAATTAAAAACAAACTGGATAAAATAGCTTTAGGCTTATTAACATCATTAATATCGTCACTTAAAATGTATAGGGTTATTAAAGAGCTTAAAAAACCAGTCAGTATCCAGCCCATGAAATTCATTAAGGGAACACCATAAAAAAATCCAGGGGATTGATAACTCCAAAAATTAAGTGCTACCGCAGCCGGATCAAGGATTAAATCTGCAGCCAGAACCATTAATGTAGATAAGATAATTATTTTCCATTTATTAATGCTCTTAAGGGAGGCCAGATAAAAGCATCCTATGAAAAGAGGAACATATGCAAAAGGAACGGTGTAAGGTGTGTATCCTAATATTTTAAATCCAATTAATTCGGTGTATTGAAAACTGGAATAAGGAAAACCAGTGATTATAGCTAGGGTTTCAATAGTAAAAGCATAAATACTAAGGGTAATAATCAAAATCAGAGATTTTTTAAGTCCCAGCCATTTATACAAAGCAAAATAACAAGGCAATGCTAAAAGAATGATAAAAATTCCAGACAGTGGAGCCATTTCTGGATTTAAAGTTAGTTTTGCAGGAAAAAACGCAGCAAAAACCAGGCAAATAGCGGTTATCCAAAAATATTTTGAGTAATCTTTCATAGAATCCCACTTTAAATTAAATATCAATTTAAATTAAATATCAAACTATAGGATTTTCTTATAGTTTTAATTTTTATTTTCATTTTTAAGAGAACCTTAATTGAATCAATAATATATAAATAACTTATAAAAAGTATTATATGTTTCTAAGAGATATTTTAATTTATGTTTATAGGGCTACCAGATAAACAAAAACCTGATTTAGGAAGACTCAGTGAAATAATTCGTGTCCTGGTAAAGTATCAGTTTGGGAATTTGGTGGAACAATCAGGAATTAAAAAAAGTTTCAAGATCAAATTCTCCCGAAAAGATGATTTTGAGGATGAATTAAATGACACGGCTCCTGAAAGGCTACGACTTGTTTTAGAAGAGCTGGGCACCACCTTTATTAAAGTTGGTCAGGTATTAAGTACTCGTCCTGATTTGGTTGGTAAAGAAGTGGCAGATGAACTGGCCAAGCTACAGGACGAAGTACCTCCTTTTCCTTATGATTCTGTAAAAAAAGTTATTGAAGAAGAATTAGAAGGCCCTATAGAAGAATTTTTCAAGGAATTTGAAGAGACACCCATAGCTTCAGCATCCATTGCCCAGGTACACCGGGCCCGATTAATAGATGGAACTGAAGTGGCAGTTAAGGTTCAAAGATTGAATATTGAAGAGCAGATAAAAAAAGACATTGTTCTCATGCGCTACCTGGCCCGACAGGCCAATAAAAGAATTAAAAATTTAAAATATTATAACATTCCAGTCATAGTTGATGAATTTGAAGCGGTTATTGAAAGGGAAATTGATTTTTCCCAGGAAGCCAGAAATCTGGAAAAATTTAGAACCATGTTTGAGGATGACCCTCACATATATGCGCCCCAAGTATATCGTAAATTTTCTACCAGCCGTATATTGACCATGGAATTCATTAATGGAGTTAAAATCAGCGAAATTTTAGAATCAGACATGGATATTAATCGCCGAAAAATTGCAGAGATTGGTACCAAATGTTACTTCAAAATGATATTTTTGAATGGTTTTTTCCACGCAGACCCTCATCCCGGAAACATTTTCGTGATGGAAAATGATACCATATGTTTCGTTGATTTTGGAATGACTGGACGTCTGGACAACGAATTCATGGAAAACCTGGCCGAACTATTCATTTACACAGTTAATTATGATATTAAAGGCCTGGTAAATCAAATGATTTATATGAGGCTCATTGAAGAGTCAATTAACCTTGATGAGCTTAAATTAGATCTTTTAAATATTCTGGACAAATATTACGGTGCTGAAATTAGTGATATTGGTGGTATGATAAACGAATTCAGCAAGCCCAATATGATAGTTAAATACAAAATTAAACTTCCCAGGGACTTTGTATTGTTGGGAAGGGTACTTGCTATGGCTGAAGAACTAGGACGGAATTTAGACCCTACTTTTAATGGTATTAGTGTGGCACAGCCCCTTATAAAAAAAATCTTAAAGAAAAAGTTAAGCCCCCTCAGATTTTTAGACTATCAAACACAGTATCTATTTGAAATCGAGCATTTACTAAAGGACTTGCCTCAAACCATGAACCGACTATTATTTAGACTGGAAAGTGGAAAAATTGAAATTGATTTACAATATAAAGAAATGGACAAATTGACTTCAAAACTTGAAACCATGGTAAATAGAGTGGCCCTGGCACTCATAATTTCATCACTTATTATTGGTTCATCACTTATATTGCAGACTGACAAAGGAATGCCCATGCCCGTAATTGGTTTTTCAGAGATAGGGCTGGCTATTTTTATTATTGCATCTATTCTTGCCCTGGGGCTGGGCATTGCCATATTACGTTATGGAAGGATATAAATTGATTAAATTCTATTTCCATAGATTAAATGGTGAATTAGAGAATTTAATGTAATAAAAGTTTAAGGTAAAAAATAACCGGTGCTTAAGAATGTATAATTTTAAGGAATTTATTCATTATATTGAAGTTTTTTGGGGGGCTATTTTAGCTAGTATTTTTAGTATGGTTTTGGGATACTTCTTTGGAAGTATAGGGTCATATTTAGGAATGATTATAGTAACTATGTGGATTGGTTACATTTTAAGTGAAGATATAATAATCGGTGCACTAAATGGGGCTTTGGTAGGTGTTTTTGGAGGTATGTTATCCATTATATTGATGCTTATCATGGGAAGTCTGGGATTAGGACCCGGCTCATCAATCATGATGTTTGGAATTGCTGGAATAATAATTGGCCTATCAATTAATTTCATAGTTGGAGTTTGTGGAGGGGCCATTGGATCAGCCCTCTGAAAATAAATAAAATAACCTAATAATGCTTTTAAATTCTTGGATTAATTTAATCATAGTAATAATCATTATTTAAACTAAATAAATATCCAATATTTTAATGATATTTACTAAAATTATAATAATTAATTATGAAATAGAAAATTTTAATATTATGGGATTAAATAATTTATATTAAGAGTTTATTAAAATATTAAAATAGAGGTTGGTGATAGTTTGCATAAACATCATAGAGATCATATGGCTCATATGAAATGTCATTTTATGGATATTATGAAAGATGGGGCTAAAAACTTGGATAATTTAAGATTCCAAATGGAAGAATCCATGGTTAAACACGACTTAATTCCTGGAAAAACTGTAGAAGAAACTTCAGAAAATATCATTGTCAAAATTTTAATACCGGGTATAAAAAAAGAGAATATTGATTTGAATATTACTGAATCCCAGATTTCGCTTGAAGCAAATTTTACCATGGAAAAATATTTAAAAAGCAATTTAATTAGCTTTAAAGACAAACAGGAAGGAACCATTAAAAGAAAAATTTCACTTCCCCAAAAAGTCATACCTCAAGAAGCAACAGCCCAACTTGAAAACGGCATACTAAAAATTAAAATTCCTAAATTAGAAAAAGAAAAACATTATAATGTTAAAATTGAATAATAATAATAATATTTAATATTCATTTTTTTAAAAGACAATATATTTTATCTATTCAGCTAATATTATTTTATTTCATTAATAAGTTAATATTAAGACCAATTTTTTAAAAAAAAAATTAATATTTTTTATTCTAATATTTTTATTCCTAATCAGCAAGGGCACAGCAGCAAAAACCAGCTATCAAAATAACCAGAACTCCCCAACCCACTGGATTAGTAAACAAGAATAACACAAATCCAACTACTAACGCTAAAAATGCCGGAATTAAGAATAGTGCAACAATGAGTATTGCAATAATCAATACTATTACTCCAATGGCAAATGCCCCTAATTCGGCAAGAGTATCTATAATTTTCATATTTTACCTCTCCATTTTTATATAAGTATTATATGTTTTAATCATATAATAATTATTATGTCCTTAATTAAAATTGTCCGAAAAAAGTTCTTAAGAGGCCATATAATTTGCCATGGACTGCCTGAGCGCTCATTTAAAATAAAAGGCCATCAGTTCCCAGTTTGTGCTCGGTGCACAGGTATATACTGGGGAAGTTTCTCAGTAATAGGTCTGGTAGTGATTTTTAACCCGGCTTTCAATATAATAATCTTTTTGATGGGAATTTTAATGATCATACCTACATTTATAGATGGAATTACCCAATACCTTAATTATAGGGAGAGTAATAATAATTTACGCTTCATAACTGGTTTAATTGGTGGGATAGGTATGGGCATTGTTATAACAAGTTTAAGGTTCATTCCAGGATTATTAGGAATACCAACTTAAATTAAATATATTAATACTATTATAACTCGATATCAAATTTATATTATTGATTACAACTAATTATTAGATTAAAAAATTTAAATTCAGGTTACAATTATAACTAATTAAATAGATCAAATTTCAATTAAATTTATAATTTATAACTAATTAATTTTTAATTAGATTAAAATTTCAATAAATATCACAATTTATAACAAATTAATCAATAGAAATTTAAAAATAAACCATATTTACGCTTATAGGAGATGAATAAATGGATGAAAAACAATATTTTGATGAGGCTATGGATTTTTTTAATGAAGAAGAATTCGAAGAAGCATTGGAATATTTTGAAAAACTCACAGAAGATAATCCCACCTGTCAGGATGCCTGGTTCATGAAGGCCGTGACCTTAATTAATTTAGAAGAGGATGAAATGGCCCTTCAATCAATAGAAAAAGCTATCGAGCTAGAACCAGAAGACACTGAAGCATGGGCTAAGAAGGCCTGGATTTTACTATTATTAAATGATTTCCGAGAGGGTTTACAGGCCGCTGAGAAGGTTTTGGAATTAGAAAATAATTTTTCGGATGGTTTATATCTTAAGGGAAGGTTTTTACTGAATATGGGATTATATTCAGAATCACTATATTACTTTGAAAAATATCCTGAAGATGAATTCCTCTATCCAGACTCGCTTTTCCACCGAGGAGATGCATTATATAATTTAACTAAATATCGTGACGCACTAAAATGTTTTGATGATGCCTTAAAACTTGAACCAAGTAATCCTGAGGTTCTAAATTATAAAGGATTTGTTTTCATGAAGTTGGAAGATTATGATGAGGCCAGACAATGCTTTGAAGAAGCATTAACTTATAGCCCTGGGTTTATTTTACCTAACTTTAACATGGCTATTCTAGAGAAAGAATCCAAGAATTTTGAAGAAGCCTTAAATTTCTTTGAAAAAGTTTTAAAAGTAGACCCGGAATATTATGAGGCCTATTATCAAATGGGGATTATTCTCCAGCGACTAAACAAGCCCCAAAAGTCACAAGAAGCTTATAAAAAATTTGTAGAAATAGTGGAAAAGAATGATATAAGTGACAGTAAATTGATTGCCCGCCGAGTTAAAGAATATATTTCTAATATTAAGAAGAATAAAGGACCTGCCAAATTAAAACCCCGCAAAAAACCAGTGCACTGGCAATGGGTAGCCAAACCTGAAAATTTCCTGGATGAGGATGGTAGAGAAAAAGAATCATTAGAACCAAGAGAAACACTGGAATCCGGGGGATGGTGGACTTCACATAAAGATACCCGTTTTGGAGATTTAATCCTCCTATACCGGGCCGGCAAAAAAGAAGGAGTCACCTATCAAGATTTAAAATATCTCTTAATAGCCACCAGCCATGCTTACTCCATTGAAGATGATGAATATGCCTTCGAACATGGATTGACCTATGGTTGTGATTATAAACCTTTATTTAAGTTTGAAAATTCTATTAGCTTAAATGAAATGAAAAATGAGGAGTATTTAGAGGGATGGAATGCTCTAACTTCAAATTTCAACCGTTTAACCTATAAAACTGATCAAAGGCATTGGGATCATTTAATGAGATTATTCAAAGAAAGAAACCCTGATTTTGATTTAGACGATCTTAAAATACAGGAAACGATTGATGATCTTAAGAAACAATACGATTTAGTGGAAGCATTATATGAAAACATCAATATTCTGGAAAAGTTAGGATATAATCTAGAAACAATTGACCGACAGGTTGTTTGTAAGGGTGACGGTGGAAGAATTGATATTTTAACTAAAGAAAAAGAAACTGGGGATTTTGTATTAATCCAATTAAAAAATAGCAGATCTTCTAAGGCCACTTTTAATCAAATCTCAAAATATATGGCCTGGACAAATGATAATTTATCTAATGGAGAGAAAGTTAAAGGTATAGTAATAAGTAATAGTTATGATGATGAATTTAAATCAGCCGTTGATGGTGATGCTAATATTGAATATATTGATTTAAGTGATGTTTTAGGTGAATTAGTATTGAATTAAATTGTTTGTTAAAAAAATAAGGAATATTTTAAATTAATGGTCAAAAACAGACTTATGATATAGTTCTGGAGGGAAATTATGGTAAAAATAAACACCAACTTCAATAAATGTCCCTACTGTGGGGCCCAGAATAGGCCTTTATCCACTTACTG
>CAYUFT010000062.1:4145-12046 GCA_964444115.1 uncultured Methanobacteriaceae archaeon | reverse complement strand
AAAGATTATTGTGGTCTTCTTTTTGACGACCTAGATCATCCAGTAATAGAACACCCCCATTGGCCTTAATAATGGGTGAAGTTTCATAAACTCCTTTGTAGGGATCGAAATTTGTTTCTAATTTTTCACTATTCAGTTCAGATCCGGTAAAAACGAATGGTGCGTATATTTTTACCCATCTAACATCTTCTGGCTGTTCAGGACACTCTTTGTGAAAATCAGGATCAAATAATTGGATTACATGGTCACTAAACTCAATATATCTGGGTATCAAGATAGGTGGTAATAAATCTGACATTTTGCTGGTAATAAACGTTTTTCCAGTTCCGGGAAGCCCATAAATGAAAAATCCTTTTCCACCAATTGCCGATTCAATCAAAGTTCTTTTACCATTCTCATTTCCCACAACTTCAGCAAATGTTTTATCAATGACTTCTTGAGGTATCTTTTGGGGAAATCGGCCTTTTAATTGAATATCCATAATTTTATAGTATGTATCATAAGCGACTGGAGCCATGCCTACATACGGATTCTCTTCTGAAAGATGATCGGCCTGAGTTTTTCCCACTTTTTTAATGGTAAAAGTAACGCTGGGAAAGAGGAAACCTCCACCAATGGGAGCACATAGATCTTCTTCTTCCATATCATTTAGGCATTTTTCTAGAATATTTATATGAAGTCCTGTTATTTCGTGTATCTGATTAACTTGGATGTGACCGTGGCTTGAAATAACCTTTAAAATAAGATTTTTTATAAAACTTTCAGAAAGATCAATTTCTTCTAAAGTTTTAGGTTGTTTGAGGATTTCGAATAATCGTTGCATTTTTTCATCATGGTAGTAATCCATTAAACCACTCCTAAAATATTATGTTTCACTACAAAATATATGTTGTTCTGATAATTAATATTCATACTATTCACTTTTTTAATATTTTATAAATTATATTGATTTTTTATAAATTATCAAAAAATATATTAATTAACAAATAAGATTCGGGTCAATGTATTTTTTAGAGCATTTGATTTGTTTTTTGGGTGAAAATATTTATTAAAAGAAAAAGAATATTTAATTGATATTATGAACACAAAAATTATATTAGTTTCCATATTAGTAATACTTCTACTTATAGGAATATTCGGGTTTTCTGGCCAAGATTCTACTTCTAATAATTCTTCTAATTCCACCAATGAAAACACTTCTTATGCGCCTGTTACCACTCCTGCTCAAAATAATTCATCATCAACACCTTCTCAATCTAATATTCAACATGAAAAGGGAGTTCCAATATAACTTTAATTAGGTTAAAATGGTCCCTTAGCCAAACTAAGCACAACTTTCCTATATGATTAATTTGATTGAAAATCAGGGTCATTAATGATTTTTCTACTATAATATCTACATCAAGATTTAAGGATTTAATGATGGTTTTAATCTTTTTAAATTCTAATCAAGACTTTTAAGACTCTTCAGTTAATTATTTAAAATTCAATGAAAATTAGAAAAGACATAATTCTACCGCCACGGCTGCGTTCTATTGATGAAGAGGAGGAGAGACATGCTGAGTGGCTAGAGTTATTATATGATCTGGTTTTTGTAGCAGCTGTTTCCATATTGGCCCTCAATTTAAGTTCAGATTTTTCTTTTACAGGCTTTTTAAAGTCTATTCCCCTATTTTTTGTTATCTGGTGGGGATGGGTAGGTCATACTTTTTATCTCACTCGATTTGGTACAGATGATCTTTTAAATCGATTTTTAACTATGCTGCAGATGATTGCAGTAGCTTCTTTAGCAGTAAATGTTAAAAATGCTTTTGGAACTAATGGTTCTGGATTTGCGATATCTTATGCAGCCTTACGTTTTATACTAGTTTTAGAATATTATCGTGCGGGTAAACACCTCCAAGAGGCTAGAACATTAACAGATCATTATTGTAAAGGTTTTGGAGCTGCTGCCTTTATCTGGTTGATTTCGGCCTTTGTTCCTACGCCCTTCCGTTTTGTTTTATGGGTCATAGCAATGGTAATTGATTTATTAACTCCCATAACTGCTGCAGAAGAACAATATAAACTTCCGCCTCATTCTAAATACCTTCCAGAAAGGTTTGGACTTTTTACTATTATTTTAATTGGTGAAGCAGTGGTTAGTGTGGTATTCACCATAAATGATGTTGGATTTTATTTTTTATCTGAAGCTACAGGAATAATGGGTCTAATAATAGCTTTCTGTATATGGTGGAGCTATTTCGAGGAATCAAGGGGTGCAGAGGCCAAGGTCATTAATTCTGGAAATAAAATAAGTAAATATCAGCTATGGTTATATTCTCACTTTCCATTGCTTTTAGGGATTGTTACCTTAGCCGCAGGTATAAAACACGTTATTAATTTAGGATATTCTAATTTTCTGCCAGTTAATGAAGCCTGGTTGCTTTGTATAGCATTAGCTTTAACTTTTCTTTCATTGAGTTTTATCCATCTATCCTCTTTTAGTCTAGAAGAATGTAAAAATAAAGTATTGATAATCTTTAGAATGCCTTATTATTTTACAACTGTTTTAGTCTTATTAACTGGATTTTTAGGCAGTTTGATTCCAGCGTGGGCCTTTTTAGGAATTTTATGTATTTTATGCTTGATTAAAGTGGTTCTGTCTTTAAGGGAGGTCCCTGAGGATTTGGTTTGTGAGTTGTAGTGTTTTTATAGGTTATACTATTGATTATATTTCTGAACTTAAATTACCAACTTATTTTTGTATTTCTATAATACCAAATTATAATTGTATTTAATTTTTACCCGTTTATTTTTGGTATAATGTATTTTTAATTTTTATTTAAAAGAATTATTTAAATATTAATTCCATTTTCAAAAAAAGAAAATAGCCCTAAGAAAAAGCATTTAAAATGCTCCTCCCCCACCTCCACCAGCACCCCCTCCAGCTCCACCAGGCCCTGAATTGGCCTGAATTGCAGTGGCCATACCATTATTCAATGCATATGACATTTGATGGTATCCCCCATGGGAATGGAATACATATATATTACTATTGTGGAATTCTTCAGGTAGGTTGTTATCCATAATATCTCGCACTTCATCGGCCACTCCCAGGGCAGTAGCGTAAACTAAGTACTGGTTCCATATGACTATGGATTCTGGTGCTTGTTCTTTTATTAAAGAAAAGTCATTAATGAATCGCTTAAAACTTTGCCAACGAGCATTATATTCTATCCCATATTCGGTCCATCTTCCGGCAATCTTATATGGTAATATAAACGCTAAAATTCCTGCAATTCCAAGAATTATGGAACCTATTATTCCATAAACAGCATAGGGTGCTACGTCACAAGCGGACCTGAAAAATACAGCCAGAGCTATTAGGATGGCCACCGTCCCATATTTTTCCATATATTTATTTCCGGCCCCTATATAGAATTTCTCTAACTTACCCTCGCTAAAAAACTCAAGCTTAACTTCTTTTTTCCATAAATCATATTTCTTCTTAAATGATCTTGCCTTAATACTATCTTTTAAATCTTTATTCATTTTATCCAGACTTATATGGCCCTTAATTTTATATTCTGATAAAATATCAATTAAATCGGTTTCATATTTATAAAGATCATTAATCTCTTTTAAAGGATTTATTTTGAGTTCAATGGATGTTTCATCATTTTTATCAGTTTTATATTCTATCAGTTTTAGATATTCTCGATTAATTAGGTCCATGATGGTGGCCAGAAATCCATCCATATCTGGTGTTCCTACAGATTTTCCCGGTATTTTCCCAGATAAGGCATTTATCATAACCGGAGGATCATCAGTGGGAGGTTCACGTTCATACTGACCAATATATTTAATTTTAGGTTCCCGACCATATCTTAAATAAATAAATATGGGAATAATAATGCTTAAAATCATTAAAAATGCTATTAATTGGTAAATAAAAGCATTATAGTTTATTTTGTTTTGATAATCCGTCTGAATTTTCTCCATATCGGCCATCCCGCTTCTATTAACTTTTTGAGCGTAAATTGGATTGTTAAATTCATTTAATGGTATGGCCATTCTAAGTTCTAAGTAATTTCTATGGGTGATCTTTTTGGTTTCAATCTGTAAGGTTGATTCATTAAAATTAACGGTTTTTACATAATAGGATGGGTTAAACCAGTATTTTACACTATCACTCGATGGAAGGTGTATATTTGCATTTATTTTTCCCACATCGGCATCCCAGAATTCTCCCCAGATTTTATAATGCAATTCCCCTATGTCATTGTAGATAGTTATAGCATTGATAAAATCATATCCTATATTTACCTGAACGTTTTTATTGATTATAGGTACAGTTTTCTCAGGATTTGAATATAGATAAACAGTTATGGTCTTAATATTGTTATTATCCCTTATTTCATAGGAGCAATAGGCACCATTTGCAGTAACTTTAATATTTTTAATATCTTGACCATTTTTTAATGGTATATCTCGGTATACTCCGTGGTATGTTCCCTTGAATGAGTAATAGTATTTTTCATTAACATGTAGCATTCCATTTTCTTGAACAAATAAATCTAGGTTGGCCTGAGTAATGGAGTAAGTTCTATCTTCAGCAAAACTTACTGAAGGTATTACTGCTATCAAAAATGAGATTAATAAAATTAATGATATAATTCTTTTTTTATCCAATCCTATCACCTTTTAGAAAAGATATAATCTATATTATTGTAGTTACAATGATTATTATTTTTATATATTGATATTAATTACTATTTTTTTCTTCATTTTGTTTTTTAGGGGAGAATTTTAATTATTACAATCATTTAACTTCAAATTAAAATTTTGATTATTATTATTATTATTATTATTATTTTACTCAAAAAATACTCAAAATTATTTTTTAATTAAAAGTAACCTATAATTTTTTTTTAAAAAGAAAAGAATTTTTAGCATAAAATTAGCATTAAAGAATTAATTTGATAAAATAGGCCAATATTAAATAGCACATATATACTACTTAGTCTAAATTGACTAATTTCTCCTGATTTTCTATTTGGACTAGTTTCCTAATCTTCTTCGTCAAACCTATATATTACGAAGATACTTAATACGGTGAAAAATTGATAGGATATGTAAAAATTGATAGATATTTTTTTAGAAATATTTTTGGGGATTGTAAATTTTTCTTTTTTAATTTTTTGGAATTACTATTTAATTTTAGATTTTATATTTCAAGAAAATTAAAATTTAAATTATATAAAAATTATTTTATACCATTCTTCCTAGTATAATTTCAAAAATAATAAAAAAAATAATATTTTATAGTTTATTTTTTATAGTTTATTCTAACTAATTATTAGAATAAACCACTTTTCTTCAATTTCTCTTCTAACAGTTGTGCACGTTTATCCATTTTTTCTTTGATTAATAAGGTCAAAACAAAGGTTAAAATTGGGAATAGTGCCAATATCAGCATATTATACCAGTAACTGCTCCATATAACTCCAGCAACTACTTCCCGGAGTGCACCAATGGAATAAGTCAATGGTAAATAGGGATTTAGGGCCTGGAAGAATGGTGGGAGAATCTCCACTGGAAAAATTCCTCCGGTTGCAGTAATCTGTAGAACCAGTATCACCACTACCATAGCTTTTCCTGCATTTCCAAAGGCTGATGTTAAAGAGTACACCACTATCATACAGCATAAACCAACAAATAATGTGGTTAAGGCGAATAGTAATGCTGAGGTTATTTGTATATGCAAGAATAATGAACCTAATATTACTAAAATTGATTGTAATAGAGCTATTAACAAGAATAGTCCCATTCTTCCTATATAAACACTTTCAGCATTATATTTTTTACTTGACCTAACTCTCATGCTTATCATAGCCACAGATATAAGACATCCTATCCATAGTGAAATAGATATATAGAATGGAGCCAGTGCAGATCCGTAAGTATCAACAGGATAAATATGTTTCTTTTCCATTTGTACTGGGCTTTCAAAGTAATTAGCTACATCGCTTTGATTAGTATCTGAAAATGCGATTAATTTGTTTATATCATCTTCATTTATGGAGTTAAGTTTTGCAGCAGCAATGGGAATAGATTGTTTAACTATAGGCCATTTTGAGTTAACTAAACTTAATTTAGCTGTTGCATCATTAATTTTCTTATTTATACTGGATTTATTTTTTACCAGAGTATTTACTCCATCATCCATTTCATCAATTAAAGTTTTTAATTTAGTTAATTTCCCTTGAGGATTTTTACCATCTTTTATATCGGATTCAACACTTTTTAAAATGCCAAGAACTTGATTTGCTTTGCTTATATTGTCTTCAATTTGAGCAATGACTGGTTTTAAGTTAGTATCACCTGTAGCGTTGTATAAACTGGTTAATATAGCATCAACGTATTTTAGGCCAGTGATGGTGGTACTAATCTTTGTTTCCATATCTTGAACAGTTGTTAGTGCCTTGGCAGGATTGGATGCTACTTGATTATATAATGTGTCGTATTTCCCACGCACATAATTGGAATAAGTCTGTATTTCGGGTAAAGCCGCACTAATTTTAGGCCAAATTTCATTAACCGTACTCATGACGTTATTTGCTTCTCCCAAAGTAGAATCTATCTCGCCTAGTTTTCCATTTAATTCATTTACAAATGTTTTTAATTTGAGAAATTGAGCTTTATTATCTTTAACCAGCGATCCAACATCACTTAGCTGACCAAAAATAATTCCATCAACGGTTTTAACTACTTCATTATTGATTTTTGTCTGTACCGCATCTGCTCCCGCATTGGTAAGTCGAGGCGCAACTGGATTTATCTTGTCATTAACTATATATTCTATCTTGGCTGGCTGGGGTGTTGTGGTTTTAATTGAAAGTAAATCTTCGCTGAAATTAGCAGGTATTATAATTGCTGCGTAATAATCTCCATTTTTAACACTATTTAATGCAGTTTTTTTATCAACAAACCTCCAGCTAAAATTTTTATTATCCTTCAGCTGATCTACTAAAATATTTCCAACGTTGTAATGGGTTCCATTGGTAGTATAACCTAAATCATCATTAACCACAGCTACTTCAATATTAGAAGTTCTAGCATAGGGATCCCAAGTGGCCTGAACATTAAGCAATGCATAAAGGGAGGGAATACAAATAATTATTAAAAGAACCAGCACCACTGCAGGGTTATTTTTAATAGTTTTTATATCATTTTTAAATATTTCTCTGGCACCTTTTATCATTCAAAATCATTCCTAATTATAAAATGCTATTTCATACTTAATGCATCAATTATTGTGATAATTATAAAATATTCCTTAAAAAATTTTATAGATAGTTTATAAAATTATAGAATATTATTCGATTTTTCTATTTATTTACTAAAATACCGTTCATGAATATGTCCAGGAAATTTTCCAAGCATCTTTCATCTTCTACTAGTGGATTCTGTCCATAAATTTTCCACATCATATTCATTTGAAAAACAATACTGAAAAAATTCAAAGCGGCTACTTCCGGGTCAATATTGCGTATGGTTCCCTTAGCTATTTGATATTTAAAATAACCCGTGAGATTATCCAGCACCATCTTTGAAATTTTAGGCAGCACCTTATTTTCAAATGAAACTCCTCTTACTTCTTCCATGGCGATCCGTATTAAGTTAGTTCTTTTATCTATCATATTTGAAGAATTTTTCCATATAGTTCTCAGATAGGTTTGTATGTCACATTCAGGATCGATTTTTAGAAGTTCTTCTAGTTCCTCAAGAAAAATAATGGCACCTCTATTCTTTGCTGCTTCAAGCAGGAGGTTTTTTGTTTTAAATTTTCTAAATAAGGTTACTTCATTCACACCGGCTTCAGCAGAGATTCTTTTGGTTGTGGCACCGTCCCATCC
>CAYUFT010000062.1:0-4045 GCA_964444115.1 uncultured Methanobacteriaceae archaeon | reverse complement strand
TTTCTTCTTTAATTTCCTCTTCTATATTCTCGTTAATATTAGTCTCTTTTTTTTCCATAGAACTCACCGAATTATTATTCCATTTAATGCACAATTATTATTGATATTTTATATAATTAATATTATATCATTATTTTTAAAATTAAATAAACTATTTAATCTTAGGATAACACTTTTCATTATTTAATTAGATATTAAATGCTTATTGTGTAATTACTACACTATAAAAACATAAATATTAATGGAAATGAATAAATACCTAAAAATCTAATATAAATTGAACAAATAGAAATTTTATATGAATTAGTTTTTGGGTGAATAAAATTTCTAATTAATTTGCTAAATTTAATAAATTATGATTATTATTTTATTAATCTATTATATTAATTTAAAAATATTAATAGCAACTGTATATATCTATGAATATATCTATGATAATTTTGCAATTAATAGTAAAGATAATATATTAAAATACTCAAAGACTAATAATCTATAATAATTAAACTTATAATTAATTTTAAAAGGTAAGATAAGATGATTGTCAAGGAATGGTGTATGTATTGTGGGGAATGTGCAGGAGTTTGTCCCCGCAATTTAATTGAAGTTAGGGAACTCACTTTGAAATTTAATGAAGACCAATGCAAAGAATGTAGCCTTTGTGTCCAGGTTTGCCCGGTTAAGGCGCTGGAAAAGGAATAATTAAGGTGTTATGATGGTTATTGAAACTGATGTATTAGTTATAGGTGCTGGACCTGCTGGATCTACTGCTGCTAAACACGCAGCCAGTGGCGGAGCAAATGTCTTATTAATGGATAAAAAATCAGAAATAGGAGCACCAAAAAGATGTGCTGAAGGAGTATCTAATGGTGGTTTAGAATCATTAGGAATTGAACATAATCCTAGATGGATTACTAGACAATTAGATGGTGTGCGTTTAATAGCTCCTGATGGAACTAATGTATGGTTAACTTCTGATAAAGTGGATTTGCCGGAAGCAGGTTGCATTTTAGAAAGAAAAGTTTTTGATAAATACATGGCCATGGATGCTGGACGTGCTGGTGCTGAAATTAAGATTAAAACTCTGGCCACTTCTATGGAAAGAGTTGAAGAAGGATTTTTAGTAGATGCGGAATGCATGGGTGAAAAATTCCAGATTCAAGCAAAGATAGTAATTGCTGCTGATGGCCCTGAATCACGTGTTGCTCGATGGGCTGGCCTTAAGACTGCAGTAAAACCTAAAGATATGGAATCTGCTGCCCAGTTTGAAATGGCTGGAGTGAAAATGGAAGATAATAACTGTATTGAGTTTTACTTTGGTAGTGTGGCCCCTGGAGGATATGCCTGGATTTTCCCTAAAGGTGATGATATAGCTAATGTCGGTCTGGGTGTTTTAACCACTAATACTGATAAAACAGCATATGAACATCTTTTAGATTTTGTCAAAAATTGCCCAGCCACTCAAAATGCTCAACCTGTTGAATTAAACATTGGTGGAGATCCAGTTGGTGGAATGCCTAAAAAACTGGTCACTGACAACTTAATGGTTGTAGGAGATGCAGCAGGGCAGGTAAATCCTTTAACTGGTGGTGGAATCATCAGTGGGATGACTGGTGGAATGATTGCTGGTAAAGTCGCTGCTGAGGCTATTAATGAGGGCGACTTATCTGAAAAGAAACTTAAAGAGTATGAAGTAAATTGTCGTGCTGAAATTGGAGACTCTATAAACAAATATCTCAAAGTCAAAGATTATATGATGACTTTAAATGATGATGAGCTTAACTCCATAGCTGATACCTTTAAAGACAGCGATTTTGAAAAAATAAGTACTGCTGAATTGGTTAAAAAATTAATTAAGGTATCTCCAAAGGCATTATTGAAATTAGGTAAATTGTTCTAATATAAACTCCTACCTAAATTCATATATTTTTTAATTTTTTTAAAACTAAGATTATTTATTTTAATTTTTTTTTATTTATAATAAAATTTCTCATCTTTTTATTTAGTATTAAATCTTATTTTTAACTAATTTAGAATAATAGAACGAATATGCATACCAGATAGAATATTAAGACAACTTTATGATATAAAAAGTCTGCTAAATTAATCATTTTTTCTTTTTCAAAGAAATTAGATAGATAAAGGGGTATGGTGGCCAAAAATGATGGTAAAATTACAATCATCACTTGGATGACATTCATATCCCCTACTAATAATATATAAGTCATTAAAAGACAGAATATGGCTGCTAATCCATGCATCATTTTTGTTTTTTCTTTATACATCAAATAGGTGCCCATTCCAGCTACAAACATTAAAAAATAAACACTTAATGGTACCAAAAAAATATTACCTAAAATTACGGTACATGAAGCAACTCTAAGAACATTATTGGTGGATGTACTGGCAAACGGGGCCAGCGCAGTTTCTTTAAGTCTTATGGGAGGTAATGTATATAATAGTTGGTTTATCACCATCATAAGCATTATTATGGTGAATAATGGGGTCAAAGTTAATATGGAAATACTAAATACGGATAAACATAAAATTCCTACAAATAACAGAACTATTTTTGGATCTATTGAATCTCTAATAAATGCTCTATTGATCTTACTTTTATCTTTTTTATCAATTTCAAGGTCTGTTAAATCATTAAGAGAGTAAAGTGCACCCCATAAAATTGAAACCAGTATTAATCCCTCTAAAACTTCTAATGGATTTGTAATAATGGTCTGAGAAAAATAAGCGTAAGTCAAAGCTAAAAGATACATATGAACATTTTTGGCCGCCCAGGTTAATCTGGTGGACTTTAAAAGAGTTATTATCATATTTTTACCTATTTTTGGATAAGATAAAATGGAAATTTAGAATTTATTAGTAATTTAACTATTTATCATTATTTTTAAGATCATTTAATATGAATCTGGGTTTATGACCATGTTTATTTATACTCTTTTCCAGTTTTTCATCATCAATATTTTTTAAATGGCTTTTAACAATATTAACTGTTTCGGAACGGGAATAAGAAATTTCTATCACACAAAAGAGTTTTCCTAAAATAATTAAAATAATTCTGGATAAAATGCCAAAATCAGTGAATAAATCATATTTTTTACCTCTGATTCGAATTCTCCAAGCTGTTTGGAAAATTATATTCATTTTTTTGAATTGCTTATGAAATTTTAAATATTCTTTTATGCATATTAAATAGAACCTGAAAGATTTGAATCCAGCTTTACGGGTCCATTCACTGAATCCCACTACCTTAGTATCTATTAGGTGTTTGTCATGAAATTGATCAGCAAAAAGAACCGCATCAAATTTGCTTAGTTTGTTATAGGCCTCTATTTTATCATTAACATTTAAAGAATATTCAAGGTCTTTTATTAAAGTAAAAAAAACTTCATGTGAATGGGCATGCGAACTGGAGATGCTGCTATTTACTTCATATATATTTAAATCCAGTTCCTTTAAAGCCTGATAAATATTTGATGATTTGCCGGTTCCTGGAGCCCCCACTATATGTACTATGCTTCCTCTAGATTTTTTTAATTTCTTAAACACTTTTTTTATTTTTTTATATATTTTAGTATTTATGAAAATAGAATTATCATCAGATGAATTTACTTTGTGCTGGCTCATGGTATTAGGTATGCTGTGAAGACATATACAATTATATAATTAAAATAGTCTGTTTTATAGAAGTGATTTCCATAATGTGTTTTATAATATAAATAGAGGCATCACATAGCTAGATTAAATAGATATCTTTCCATTATTTTGGGTTGAAATTCTTAAGCAGAATCTTTGTTTGAATATATATGTGTTGAAATCGATTTATTTTAAAAAAAGAATAATTATTTAAATATAGTATTTAAATATCGTTAGATACTTTTAATTTTGGTGGTAATGGCTTAATTTTGGCCGGAGCACCTATTGCTAAATACCATGGAGGTACCGGACGTGTTACAACTGCTCCTGCAGCAACAATAGCTCCTTCTCCAATTTCAATGTTGGATAAAAAAGTGGAATTTGCTCCAATGGATGC
>CAYUFT010000061.1:8232-12896 GCA_964444115.1 uncultured Methanobacteriaceae archaeon | reverse complement strand
TTCTATTTCCTGCACAAACTCTGCGAATTGGTTTTGAAGATCTATTGGTGGGATTAATATCTTTATTCTTTTCATCTGAGCAATTACCAGATTTTGATTAAATGCATCTCGAGTAAATATCCTAGATTGATTATAGCAGTAATCTGAATTTAACATATACTCTAAAAAGAGGCCATTAATTTGATTCACATCAAATTTTAAAACTGCTAAATGCTCACAAATAGAGAAATCACGATCATTATCAACATATTTAGCAAATCCCGTTATAAACCCTCTCGTATAAAGAACATCGCCCTTTTCAGGACGGCATTTATTTATAAATTTTAGATAATCTGCCAGACTAATATATTTACTATGGCCATTGTTTTCAAAATCATCAGGTCCATTTATAATATCTTTAGCAAAAATAAAAGGAATTCCTTCATCCATATAGCGGACTGTATGTAATCCATTTTTGATGGTATAACAAGCCTCACCCAATGTTTTTTCTTCCCAGATATTTGGATTTGTAAAAGGATCACCAAACATCTCCAGGAATACTCTCTCCAAATAGTCAGCCGATAATTTGTCCGCTTTAGGACGCCATTCCTTTAATTTTTCAGCCTTTTCAAGGATTTCCACAATTTCTTTTTGGGTTTCCATGGGTGGAAGGGGAATTACAAAATTTTTTAATGCAGAGTAATTAATAGATTCCTTAATTATTCCTTTACAATTTCTATCCTTTTCTTTTTGGAATAGATTGCTCCGCAGCCAGTAAAATACAAATTTTGGCAGTATTTTATCATTTTTTTTAATTCTCAAACCAAAAAATCCAGTTGAATATAAATTATCACTGGAATCAGAATCAATTAAATAAACATTAGCATTATTTTTGGCCTTAGCAAATATTATGTCATTTTCTTCAAATTCCATATTGGCCTTATTGGGCCGGGAATCATAAGTGACCTCAAAATGATCAGTTATTCTGGATGATGTGGATAAATAAGTAGAAATGTATTTTTTAAATCCATTGAATTTCACAACACCAGATTTGACCATAGCCATATATTTGAAAAGATTTACCTCTTCCCATTCTGCTGCTGAAGTATATTCATTGCTCATTTAAATAACCCACATTAATGCAAATCTCATTAAATACTTGATAAATTGATAAAATATTGTGATAACCTTTAATATTGTTCATATAAAAATTTATTCCTAAAATTATTGTTTATAAGAAAAATGAACTTTTAAAATTTTTTATAACTTGATTCAATGGAATAAAGTTCTTCTATTATTTCATTTAAATTAGAATAATATATAATTTCGTTTTATTCATTTAAAATTTTCTTCTAATAAGGCCTATATCCTTAATGTATTGAAGATATGAAAATGAAGTCTTATAATTAAAATTTAGTGAAAAATGAATTTATTTTGAATGAAAAAGTGAGATTTAATTAGATATTTTAGCCATGATAAACAAATATGATAACAATAAACTCGAGTGAAATCATGTCCAAACCAATCCCACCTATATTCATATCACACGGGGCCCCTACCCTGACCTTAGAAGATATTCCTGCCAGAACATTCCTTAAAGAGCTGGGAGTAAAATATAAAAATGTTAAGGCCGTTTTATGTATCTCGGCCCATTGGGAGACTTCTGTGCCTGAGGTGACCACCAATCCTTCACCTAATACCATACACGACTTTTATGGATTTCCTGAAGAGCTTTATGAAATCAAATACTGGGCCCCTGGTTCTCCAGATTTAGCAAGAAAGACTTATAACCTAATAGAGAACGCCGGATTGGAAGCTTTGAAAAACCATGACCGGGGCTTCGATCATGGAGCTTGGGTTCCCATGAACTTAATGTTTCCAGAAGCTGATGTTCCTATCATTCAACTATCTATACAACACCACATGGATCCTGCTAGGCATATGAATTTAGGAAATGCTATTAGTGAATTAAAAAATGAAGGAATTTTGATTATGGGTAGTGGTGGGGCCGTGCATCCTTTAGGTTATGCTTCCTTTAGAGTTGGGGCAGAGCCTGATCAGTGGGCCATTGATTTTGAGGCGTGGTTGACTAAGGCTGTTACTAGTGGTGATGAGGATTCTCTTTTAAACTACAGAAGAATATCACCTCATTCTGAGAGGGCCCATCCTTATCCGGACCATTTCATGCCACTTTTAACTGTTTTTGGAGCAGCAGATAATAAAAAAGGTAAAGTGGGTCATAAAAGTTGGTATGCTGGTGATTTAGGTATGGGAGCCTATATTTTTGATGATTAAATTAATTTATTCAAAATAGATTAAAAGAAAAATAAAAGAAACCCTACTATTCCAGCATTTCCCTGGCCTTCACCGCCTGATAGGTCTTTCCTTTATAATTAAAAGGAGTAGTAATAGCCTGCTTAGGGCAAAATGAAGAGCATCTTAAACAATAAACGCATTCTCTCAAATTAACTGGAAATTCTCCTTCTTCCATGCTTATGTTATCTATTGGGCACAGTTTAACACACTGGCCGCATTTATTACATTTTTCCACATCAAAGGCCAGATGGAAGTATTTTTGATTTAAATCCGAGTGAGTTATTTTTAAGCCAATAATAGAAGTATAATAAACCATGTCCGAAAGTAATGGCACTCTCCCCCATTTAGATTCTCCATTGATTATAGAAAGAGCATATTTTTCCGCTTCAAGTAGTCCCTCTTCTACTTTCTTCTTATTAACAGATTTTTCCTGGATGTAGAAGATATTAGGAGGCATGATAATTTCTTGGGCCCCAATGGGATTATATCCTTTCTTTTTGACAATCTCTCTTAAAGGCCCAACTATTCCTCCGGAAACTCCTGCTAGAGTATCCACCATGAAAATATTCGTTCCATCGGCCGGTGAAAGTGCTTTAATAAAGTTCCAAACAAATTCATAGGTAGTTAATTCAGCCACTGGAAAACCTAAACCAATAGTGTGTTTTAAATTAACATCTTGTGGATTTGAATCCTCTATTTTTAATAAATTGGCTTTAATTCCATTATCCTTGAAAGTTTCCACCATCTTTTTAGTAACTAAAAGCGTATTTCCGGTTCCTGAAAAATAATAAAGATCAATATTCTCATTTTTTGTTAATTCTGTGGACATTTTATCACTTCTTAATTTAATTAATTTTAACAACTTTTAATCCATAATAACTCCAATTAAAATCTTAATCCGCTTCAACAGGACTTATAAATTTCTCCTCAAAATGTTGCACAACTTCATCCAGTTGCAGGCTATTATCAAAAATCATATAACTCAAAATTCCGTCCAAAGCAGCCATCAAGGTTATAGCACTTGTTTTGACATTGTGCGGGATGAATTCTCCAGATTGGATTCCCATAGTAAATGCTTCCTCAAAATAGTTCATGTAATCAACTGTATAGTCATGATAATAACTTAAAAGCTCTTGATTGTCCAGAACCTTGGCCAGTGATAAAAAGAGAAAGCTAGTCTCCTTAGGGTGTTCTATCCAGAAGAGAATGTAGTTTTTTATATAGTATAGTATCCCCTCCTTAACTGAACAGCATTGTGAGGCTTCAAGTGTTATTTCACCCATTTTCTCACTCATTTTTTCATTAACCGCCATCAAAATCATGTCTTTACTTTGAAAATGATGATAGATGCCTCCTTTACTAATTCCTGCTTCCTGTGCAATGGATTCCATAGTGGTACCTTCGTATCCTTTTTTTAAAAAAACATCCATGGCTGCTTGGGTAATTTCATTAATACGCTTTTCTTTAGGTTCTCTTTTAGACATAATAATCTTCCTTAAAAACCGACGGTCGGTATTTAATAGTAATGTAGATTTCGTATATAAATATTATCATTTAAAAAAAATTTGAATTAACTATTAAATTGTATTTAAGGCGTAATTAATGCATAAAACACTAATAAAAGTCAAAAAAGCACCAAAACTTATAATTTTTTTCAAAAATCATTTCAAAAATTATATATTAATAAGAAACAAATTATTAAATAATAATGGGGGTTTAATCACTGTTTCTTCTAAGGCCATAGGTCTTCTATTTAATCAATAATTGGTTAAACATTAGCTGTTTTTTAATTAAATCTCCTGATTATTATAAAAAATGATTAAAAAAAAGGAGGTGAAAATATAGACAAAAAAACAACAGCCCAAAAGATGGCAATTTTTGCTCTGATTTTCATAATATGTACTGTTTCATTATCTCCTACCATGGCCACGCCCGCACCAGGAAATGAAAGTAACACAACCTACAATAACACTAATTACACTTTGAACAAGTCAGACCCTATCTGGCCTGACATCTTTGCCAATAACCAAAGTAATGGACAATCCAAAAATCTAGGACCTCAAAACAACACTACTAAGTGGGTTTTTAACACCAGTGGAGATAATGGAATTGCTGGTCAGACTATAGGTGCCGATGGAACCATATATTTCACCATTAGCTCAGAGGATAACGGTACAGTATATGCCCTCAATCCTGATGGAACCATGAAATGGAATTTGACCTTTGAAGATCTGTACAGTTCAGTTGCTCCAACTATAGGTGATAATGGTCTCCTATACATTATGAGTGACAGCGACGTCCCAGTTCTAACTGCAATTAATCCAGATGGGACTATACGCTGGCAATACACATTTAAAGAATATGAATCT
>CAYUFT010000061.1:0-8132 GCA_964444115.1 uncultured Methanobacteriaceae archaeon | reverse complement strand
AATTAATCCAGATGGGACTATACGCTGGCAATACACATTTAAAGAATATGAATCTGATGTGGCATCATATCCCGTTATTGGAAAAGATGGTAGTATTATGGTAGGATTAAATCTCTACGATGGTGACCATGATTTTGGCAAAATATATTCTATTAACCCTGATGGAACCCTTAAATGGAGCTACAAAATCCATAGAGGAGTAGAAGATGTCATATACACATTTTTCAATTCAGTAAGTCAAGATGGAACCCTTTATGTGGGATCCTACTTTGAAAACGATGATGAAGATTATTATGGAGTTTTCAATGCCATTAAGCCAGACGGAACCTTAAAATGGAACTATACTTTTACTGAAAATCTTTATAAGACCTGGGGGATAGGATCAGCAAGTTGGGGATCAGCAGTAGGGCCTGATGGAACTATATACGCTGCCGTGACCACAGCAATTGATGAAATCAATGAAGTGCACTTATATGCTTTCAATCCTAGCGGAACTGTTAAATGGATGCAAACCATTAATGATGGAACCTATAATTTCGTGATCAGTCTTCCCTCAGTAGCTTCCAACGGCGTGGTCTATCTAAGTACCATGTTCGGGCCTTCTGAAAAAGACGCATTTAATAATCTACATGCATTCAGCCCGAATGGAACCAAACTATGGAACTACACCCAACCGACAATGGGCGAAGGATTCACCAGCCAAGTCATAGGAACAGATGGTACTATCTATCTGGCATCTTTAGGAAGTCCTTTGATAGCTCTTAACCCTAATGGAACCGAAAAATGGAAATACGACTACTCAGTTTATGGAATACCTTCAATTAACAAGGACGGAACCCTTTACATTGGTATTTGGGGTTTTGAAGCAAATTCAACAGCTTCATTACACGCCATAGCTGGCCAGCAATCAGACCTGTATCTCAAAACTTTAGTGGACAATAAAAATCCTAAAGTAGGGGACACCATTAAAATCACTTTTAAAGTGGGAAATAATGGTCCTGGAACTGCTTACAACACCACTATGACCTTAAAAATACCAAAAGGACTGCAATTCATTAAGGCCCTGGCTCAAAGTGGAACTTTCACTTACGACGCATCTACCAGCACTATAACTTGGTATCTGGGAGATTTAGGAGTAATTGACCCCTATCTCAATGTGTGGACTAAAGTTCTGGCTAAAGGCACCTATGCCATATCTCCAGTTCTATCTACACTAACCTATGATCCAAATTTAGCCAGCAGCACCCAAAGTATTATTGTTAGTGCTCAAGCAGCCAGTAACAACAGTACTGATGATGTGGGAATGCAGCATACTGGGGTTCCAATAGGAGCAGCAATTGTAGCATTTTTAATGGTTTTAGGTGGGATAGTTAGTTCTAAAAAGAGGAAATAACCTATT
The DNA here is from genome assembly GCA_964444115.1 of uncultured Methanobacteriaceae archaeon. Classification (GTDB taxonomy): domain Archaea; phylum Methanobacteriota; class Methanobacteria; order Methanobacteriales; family Methanobacteriaceae; genus UBA349. Next base: position 6,733 of record CAYUFT010000061.1, on the reverse strand, counting down.
CAAAAGGAATAAAAACGCCAAATATTCCTTTTATTTTATTATTTTATTTTTTGAGTATTTTTTCATTTGGAGTTTTTTACATTAATTGGTTTTAATATTGATAAAATAACTTATTTTAAGAAATATTTTATAGATTCGTTCTATGGACTAAGCATTTTATTAATCATTTTATTTGAAAATATATTTTTTTAAAAAATCATTGTATTTAATAATGAAAATATAAAAATTATATTTATAAACTTAATTGGTATTTCCATGAAAAAAATTATAATAATTTTAACGCTTATTACCCTCATTCTAATGGCTATCAACTGTGTTTCGGCCAGTGATTCCACTCAAATCACAAAACTCAAGGCTCCAGGTAAGGGAGTTTATTTAGCAGCTTTTCCTGATTTTGGAGGTCCCGAAGATGCAGTAACTGCCAAAAGAATTACTGCCTTTAAGAAACTGACTGGCCAGACCATAGTTTGGGCAGCATTCTCTGATAACTGGGGAAAAAGTAAAATTACTTTCCCCTCCAAGGCAGTTAAGACCATTCACCAGGCAGGAATAGTGCCTTACATCCGTTTAATGCCCCGCAGTAGTCTTGAAGATTCTTATTCAAAACCAGACCGAGTTTATAGTTTGGACAATATTATAAATGGGAAATTTGACACTCAACTGCGAAAATGGGCCCGAGATGCTAAAAATTCTAATATTCCACTGATTATTGATTTTGCTCCGGAAATGAATGGTGACTGGTTCCCTTGGAATGGAAAAATCAATGGTGCAGGGACTAAAAATAGATATGGAAACCCTAATCTGGCTGATGGACCTGAAAAATACCGAGATGCTTACCGACATATAATAACTATATTTAGACAGGAAAAAGCCACCAAAATTACCTGGGTGTTCCATGTAGATGCCTATAACACACCTGAGAAGTCATGGAACAATTATAAGGCCTATTATCCTGGTGACAGTTATATTGATTGGATAGGAGTCAGTGTTTACGGAGCACAAACTCCTTCAGAAGATTGGGAAACTTTTAATCAAGTTATGGGCAGTTCCTATAATCAACTTACCAAAATATCCTCTAAAAAGCCATTGGCTGTTTTGGAGTTTGGAGTAACTGAAAGGGGAACTAAAAAAGCTAAATGGATAAGTGATGCACTTGCTTCCATTAAAAAAGGAAAATATCCTCGTATTAAGGTCATGAGTTACTGGCATGAAAACTGGGAGAATTCTGATGGAAGCAGGTCTCGTTTAAGACTTGATTCATCTAAAAGTGCTTTAAGTACTTATAAAAATTCTATTAAAAGTTCATTCTTTGTTAAGAAAGCCCAATTTACTTAAATTACGTAATTCATTTCTTTCTTAATTATTATTCCATTATAAAAGCTAATAAAACAAGCAAATATGGATAATTATTTCTTTTTTTACTTTTCATATAAAATAAATGAATAAATAAATTAAATAAATCAAGCATATGAATTAAAATAAATAAGAGGGGCCTTATTTATGTTTATTTATCTATTATTTATTCAGATGCAGCTACTTCAACAACATCTGCTGGATTTACAAATAATAATACAACTCCATCAATAACCAGACCAATACCAATTATAATGGCCAAATAGTATGGATTTAGTGCGTAAGCACCTAAAATAATGTAAAGAATACCCATTACAACTAGTAAGGCGTTTGATCCTTTATGTACTGTGTGTTCACGGGCAAAGAATCCCATGATACCAGCAATAATCAAGAAGAAACCACCAAAGTAGAACCAGAAGCTTGCTAAGAAGCTTAAAGCTAGAATATTACCGAATAAAGCTAGTCCTACAAAAATTGCTAGAATCCCTAATATTAAATAGGCAATACCCATTCCTTTGCTTGCTACCCAAGCATGGAAACCTAAAGAAAGCAACCAAATACCGATTAATAATACAGTTAATCCAGCAAGCACACTGACCGTGAATACTGAAAACAATGGAAATACCATGACTAAAATACCTAAAATTATAGCTAAAATACCTAAAAGAGAATTATTGGTCATCAAATCTCACCTCCAATATGTGCCCCTCTTAATATTTATTATTATTTAGTCATTTCTCATATTTTAAGTATAATCATTTAATTCTCAAATTAAAATCAGTTTCCCAGTTTAGTACCTAAATGCGTTATAAAAAAATCAGAAATAAAAATAAAAAATTAATATATAAATAAATAAAAATGCCATGAAATTTCTAAAAAATAGTTAATCATCCTTTAACAACTTTTTAGCCTTAACCGCACTATAAGTTTTCCCTTGGTAATTAAAAACACAAGGTATAGCCTTTTTAGGACAAAATGAAACACATCTCATACAATATTCACATTCATTCCCTGTAACCGGATATTCCTCCATTTTAATATTGGAGACGGGACATAAATCCACACAAAGGCCACATTTACTGCATTTTGATTCTTTAACCTTGAATTTTAGATATTTCTGATGTAGATTAACCCCAGTTAACCACAAACCACCACGAGAGACTATATTCATAATATCTGGAAGTACAGCTACCTTCCCCCATTTTGCTTTACCTTTAATTAGGGCCTTGGCATACTTTTTTGCCTGTTTGATTCCTTTTCTAACTTTTTTATCATTTTCCTTATCTTTAGCAATGAAAAATATATTACCTGGCATGATTATTTCACGGGCCCCTATGGGAGTATAACCTTTCTTTTCGACAATAGTTCTCAAAGGCCCCACTATACCTCCAGAATAACCAGCTAAAGTATCAACCATAAATATTTCCGTCCCATTAGCTTCTGGAAGATTTCTAATAAAATCCCAGACTAAATTGTAGGTGGAGAAAATGGCCACCGGAAATGCCAATCCAATGGTATTTTTAGTATTGACTGCACGGGCATCATGTTTTTCTATGGGTTTAAGTTCCACAGAGTATCCTTTCCCTTGAAATACTTCTTTCATCTTGTTAACTACCAGCAAAGTGTTTCCAGTACCAGAAAAATAGTAAAAATCAATTTTTTTAGATTTAATAGTTATCACCCGTATTTCGATTAATAATGATTAGATAAAGTCAGAATTAAATTTTAAATAAAAAATAAATATTATTTATCAATAGGTTCTTCATCTTTAAATTTAATGATGAATTGCGTTCCATTTTCACGTTTCATATTAATTGAACCGTCAATTTGATTAATTAATCCATTTATAAGCATCATCCCCATATTACCCTGAGATCTAAAATCTAAATCTTCAGGAAAGCCGACACCATCGTCTGAAATAATTAATACAAATGAATCATCATCTTTATAAAGTTTAATATTTATTTTTCCTTTTCCATTGGGGAAAGCATGTTTAAAACTGTTTATAATTGTTTCTGTGGCTATTAAACCTAAAGGAATTGCACGATCCACATCGATAATTCCCTTTTGCAAATCCAGGCCTAAATCAACATTTAAATCCCGGGAATTATAGCTATGCATAATTTCTTTAGAAAGAGTACTTAAGTATTCAGAAAGCTCAATATTTTTCATATCTCCGGATTCATACAACTCCTTATGTAAAAGAGCCATAGATCTTGCTCGATTCTGACTTTCAGTAAAGAGATTCTTTACATCAGGATCATTAATATAGTGAGATTGAATATTTAAAAGGCTAGAAATCATCATCAAATTGTTTTTCACCCTATGATGAATTTCTTTCATCAGAATTTCCTTATCATCTAGCGCTTTTTCGAGTTTTTTCTCCATTTTCCTACGTTCAGTTATGTCCCGGGCAATGTGAACACTTCCCAGAAGTTCACCATCCGGGTTCACAATAGGAGAGGCCGTTACCAAAAAATAACCGCCCAGATTATCTTCCTGAACTTCTTGTGTATGTTCAAGGCCATCTTGAAGGAGTTTAGAGTGAGGACATTCTAATATAGGTGAATCAGTATGATGCACAATCTCATAGCAATGCAATCCAATACCTGCATCAGGTGAAACACCTAAACGATTGGCCATGGCCTTATTAATCTTTAGAACCTTATGATCAGTGTCTAAAATAGCTATAAGATCTGGTAGAGCGTCAAAAACGTATTTCCAAATATCGTCTGACTCTAAGATTTGAGAATTGTATTCTGTCATGAAAAACCTTTAAAATTTTTTAAATTCATTTTAATCTATTATAAAATTATTTTATAAACAGATTATAAAAAGTTTTTTATTAAAATCAATAGTAGAAATGCATTTTTTGTTTAAATAAGCTAAAATAAGTTATATTAAAAAATTGTAAAAGAGAATATAAAAAAAGCAATAGATGGAGATGGAAAAAAATTTAATCATCCACCTCCATCACAGGTCCCAGTGCCCATGGATACATCGGCCAAATCGTTTTTATTCTTAGATTTTTCTAATGCTTTTGCCTCATCGAACTCTTTAAAAGAATTTTTCCTGGGTTTAATATTATTTTCAGCCAGAACTTCAAGGGATTCACTATTATACCACATTTCAGAATGATCAATTTGAATCCATCCTTCATCTTCTTCTACTTTAACAGCAGAAACTTCTCCAGTAGTTCCAGTACCCCCGTATCTAACAGTTAAACCTACATTTACTTGCTTTCCACGGCCGTCAATAATTTGCATATCTAATCTCCTGATTTATTAATAATTAATTAATTTGATTTAAAAGTGATTTAAAAGCTAATTATGCATTATGTATTAAGTCATTATTTTAAATTTTTATTGCTCTTGAATTAGAAAATGGAAAAAATAATTTTTACTTTTCAAAGGAAATAGAGATAGATTCGGGTTCCTGAGAATCTTTATCATTATTTGCATCCTCACCCGATAGTGCGAGAATGACATAATCTCCTACCGACCCAATATCCTCAACAGAAACTATGAAAGTCTTTTGTTTTAAAGCTATATCATTCTTAGAAATAGTTACAGTATTTATAGAACCTTTTGAAAGGTCAATTTCCATATCAGAGATTGTTCCAATTTCCATTGCATTTTTATCTATAACTTTTTTACCTAAAAATTCAGGTACCGTCATGAAAACACCATTTTTTATTATGTTAGTTTAAAAACTTATAACTTTGGTATTCATAGAACCATTTAATTCAAAATTAACAAACAAAATATATAAATAAACTGAAAAACAGATATTAATAGTGAAAAATAAGCATATAATTAAAAATAACCTTTCTTTTATCAATTAAAAAGAGAATAGGTATATAAAAATAAAATGGAATAAATTCTGAATAAAAATTTAAATTGAGGGATTTCAAAAATGGCAAGAAAAACCAAAGCAAAAAAGGAAAAAGCATCAGAAAAAAGTATTGAACTTGAAACTGAGGTAAAAGAAAAAAGCCAAGAAACCCAAGAGGAAAATAAGGGTAAAATGGAAGATTCCACTTTAAAAAATGACATTAAAGAAAACACCGAAAAAATCCAGACCCATGCCGAAAAAGTACTGGATGATATTATAAGCACCTTTAAAGGAAAACAGGAAGAGTTTGGTAAAACCATTTCCAATTACACCACTGTTACAGAAAAACCTTTAGTGGATCTCTTAGAAATCGATGAATCTTTAATATTAAAAGTTGACCTACCAAATATCAGCAAAGATGATGTAATTTTAGAAGTTACTGAAGAAAGTGTAGAAATAGCTGTTCAATTCGAAGAAGATATTGAAGAAATGGTAAAAGAAGCAGCTGCAGAAAAAGAATCTGATGATGACTCTCCTAAAGTCAAATATATCCTGAAAGAGAGAAGTAAAGGAAAAATAGAACGATCAATACCTCTTCCAGTTCAAATAAACATTGAAGAAGTTGCAGCTCGCTTTGAAGGGTCTGTGCTAATTGTGGATCTTCCTAAAATAAAGGAACCGCGATTTAAAGTAGATATCAGTTAATTAAATTGAATCTTAAAATCGGTTTTAAAGTAGTATTTGAAAAATAAATGAAATGCTGACTTTAATTCATATATTTTTTCTAAAATTTTTTATTTCATAATTAGTTAGTTCTAATAACTTATTTTTATAATCAGAATTATGCTATTTATCAAAAAATTTCTATTTTCCAAAATATTTATGCTAAATATTTAGTCTAAAAAATGATTAATAATTCTAAAAATATTTAGAGTAAATGAAACAAATAAAATTCCATGAAAACATCCCTGAGAATTCTCACTGTATTTGAAATTCCAATTGAACTGGATATCTCATTTTTATTATTAATATTATTCATTTATTTAATGGCCATTTTAAATATAATTCAATTAGAGTTAGCAGTTTTAATAACTCTTGTTTTCGTCACCGTGGTGATTCACGAACTTTCACATTCATATATTGCCCAGAGATATGGGGTCGATATAGAAAGAATTGTGCTTCTACCTATTGGTGGAGTGGCCCAAATGGGAGAAATTCCTAAAGAACCACGACAAGAGCTTTATATTGCTGCAGTGGGACCCATGGCCAATGTGATAATTGCTGGACTTACCTACATATTATTCTTAGTTAGTGAGCCATTATCCCCCCAATTCGTTTCTGCATTTATACTACAGTTTGCCTTAGTTAATCTGGTTTTAGCTGAAACAGTTTTAGCTAAGGATTTTAAAGATAGAATATATATGGCATTGAGGAGTTTTTATGGTCTATATATAGGACATAGACCATTAATTGTTAAAATTAATGAAAAATCAAAAGAAAAAAAATGCAAAAGTATGGTATATACTTTTAAAAATCATCCTTTGAC
>CAYUFT010000060.1:6636-13033 GCA_964444115.1 uncultured Methanobacteriaceae archaeon | reverse complement strand
TCTCCGTGGTTCCCAGTTCAGAATACTTATCTGCACCTTTTTGCATAATAAGTGCAGCACTGGCCATGGTTTCTACATTATTTATAACCGTGGGCTTGCCAAATAAACCTTTAGTGGTGGGAAACGGTGGTCTGGTTCGAGGAGTTCCCCTTTCACCTTCAATAGAAGCCAAGAGTGCTGTTTCCTCACCACAAACAAATGCTCCTGCCCCTTCTTTTATAACAATCTCCAGATTGAATCCAGAACCCTGAATATTTTCACCCAGGAATCCTCGCTCCTTCATGTGGGAGATGGCTATTTTTAATCGTTCTAGGGCCAGAGGATATTCTGCCCGGCAGTATATGTAGGCCTTTTCAGCACCAATAGTTTTAGCAGCAATTAATATTCCTTCTAGAACAGAGTGGGGATCGCTTTCTAAAAGTGAGCGATTCATGAATGCTCCAGGGTCTCCTTCATCTGCATTACACACCAGATAATTGGTCTCCTGATTAGAATCCAGGCAGAACTGCCATTTCATCCAGGTGGGGAATCCTGCTCCACCTCTTCCCCGGACACCTGCCTTTTTCATTTCCTCAATTATCTCTGAGGAATCCATTTTTAAAGCTCTCATGAAACCGGAGTATCCTCCCTGGGCCAAATAGTGTCCCATATTAGTAGGATCAATAAAGCCACAGTTTCGGAGAATTCTACGTTCCTGCATCTTCATAGATTTTTGTTCAAAAAGAGGACTTATTCCGCCTATCTCTCCTTCTCCCCAGCTTCCCAGAGAATATTCTGGTAAAGGAACATCATTGATAAGGTGAGATTTAGCTATCTCTCTGGCCACTTTTTTAGTAACATTTCCATATATTACTGCTGGTTTTTGTGGTTTTAAGACCATTATAATTGGTTCAGCATAACATAAGCCTATACATCCCACTTCAATTATTTCTGCATGATATTCGGCTTTTTCGATTTCAGATTCAATTGTCTCTTTTGCTATTTGGGCCCCGGCCGAGTTTCCACAAGTAGCTGAACCAATCAAAACAGCATTTTCTTTAGAAAATAGTGAATCATAGTCCTTTTTTTCTTGATGGACCATTTCTTTAAAGTTCATGATTTTTCCCCTGCCAATTTAATCTAAAAAATAGTTAAACTTATTTGAAACTAATTTTTAGGATTGTATCCCCTGAAAAGTTTCTTTATACCTCTTAAAGATAATTTAGACTTTATTTCATCATCTACCATAGCCGCAGGAGCCAGTGCACAGCATCCCAAACATGCCACTGATTCCAGAGAGTATTCACCATCAGGAGTAGTTTCTCCTTCTTTTATGTCCAGGTGACGTTCCATGCCATCAATTATTTGTTGGGCCCCAGTTACATGACATGCTGTTCCAGTACAGACTGCGATGTGTTTTTTTCCTTTGGGGTTGAATCGAAATTGGGTGTAAAATGTAGCAACACCATATATTTCACTTTCTGGTACCCCCGTAAATTTTGAAACCTCACCCATGAGTTCCTCACTCAAATAGCCATATTTTGATTGAATATCCTGAAGTAAGGGGATTAAATCTGATTTTTCTCCTTTGTAGTTGGATAAAATTTTATCTAACTCGTGCATATTATCCTCCAATAAAATCCATAGATTATAAGCTGGTAATTTGAATTTAGTTATATTTCATGGCCAATAAAGTGAATAAATGTTATTTATTTATAAACCATCGAAAACTAGTATAGAAAACCCTGTTTTAGTGCCACAGGATTAATTTTTAATAAAATTTATTATAGCCTTCGCCTATATAAATTAATATGTGTGTAAAATATTTAATCCAAAGCAGAAAAATATTTTTATGAAATTTGATATTAACTGCGAATTTAAAATAAAAGTTATATTAAAAATAAGAGGTTAAAAAATGGCTGAAGAGTTTCCAAAACATTATGTGAGTATAAGAGATAGGTATCAAGAATACAGTTCAATTTTAGGTGATTTAGGGAAAGCCGTAAGGGAAAGCGGTCCCATTGAACATAAAAATGCCCATTTGATTCAACTGGCAGCATCGGCAGCCATAAGATCTGAAGGAGCAGTCCACAGCCATACCAAAAGAGCTATTGAAGCAGGTGCAAGCCCCGAAGAAGTCTATCAGGCCCTTTTATTAGTAACCAGCATTATTGGATTTCCTAATGTTGCAGCAGCTATTTCTTGGGCTGATGATGTAATAAATGAATAAATTAATTTTTTTTATTTTTAATTCTGTTTTAATGCAATTGATATTATTTAGCTAGTTAATGTTCTAAAATATTAACTTTAAAGTCTTATAATCTAAAGTTATATCATAAAATATTATAATAATTCATTAAACTCAATTTTAAGGTGTTCCCATGTCACAGATGTACGATACAGTTTCAGCTATTAAAGTCCAGGGTGGTTCACAGCCCATTATGGAAAAAGTGGTCAAAGACGAGGAAATAGAACTAATTGCCAATGATACCCTGAAAAGAAAATTCTCTATCAGTCCGGATTCTTTAAAAGAGTTTGCAGTAGGTTATCTCATGGGAGAAGGTCTTATTCGTTCTTTGGAGAATATAAATGAAATCAACATTGATGACCATACCATCAATGTCCAGGTGGACATGGAGAACTTTGACATAATTCAAGAGCTAGTAGTAGGTTCTGATTGTTTTGGAGGGTGGAGACAGAAGATTGAATTTGTAAATAAAGTTGAATCTGAGTTTACTGTGGACAAAGAAACTATTATTAATTCTTTCAATCGATTAAAAGAAAGTGCTAGTATCTGGCAGGAAACTGGCGGCACCCATGTGGCAGCCCTGATTTATAAGGACAAATTTTTATCTCGAGAAGATGTAAGTCGGCACGTGGCCGTGGATAAAGTTATTGGAGCAGGTTTATTGGAAGAAGTGGATTTTAAAAATAGTTTCATCATTTATAGTGGGCGTATGCCCGCCGATATGCTAATAAAAATTGCCCGGGTAGGAATACCCGTTCTAGCATCCAATGCCGCCCCTACTACATCAGGTTATGCTGTGGCCCAGGAAGCAGGAGTTTGCATGTTAGGTTTTGTAAGAGGGGATCGGTTCAATATCTACAGCCATGCTGAGAGAATTTTGCTCTAGAAATAAAATTATTTAAAGATAAATTAATTCTTAAATAATAATCTATAAAATAAAATTAAAATAAAATTTAAAATAATTCTTTTTTTAAATAAATTAGAAAATCAGCTTATTGTATAATATTCCGTAAAAATAATAAAGATAGAATTATTTCACTCCAGCACATTGTGCTTGAGCTTCATATCTTCTTCTGTTTTCTCCATTTTATTCATGAGCTCGGCTATAAAACCATCCAGGACTATGAGCGTTGAAATTTCAAATAAGGTTCCTAAAGGAGCTAAAGACTGGTGTTTGCCACCCATTTGTCGGGTAATATAATCCTTTTCCATGTCTATTTTGGTCCGGCCCTTGACAGGTACCACCAAGTCAGATAAGCTGGCCAGAGTAGATTCCTCATAAGAAGTAACGGCAATTATTTTGGCTCCTCTTTTATCAGTAATGTTGGCCGTGCTAATAATGTAACTGGTCTCTCCAGATCCAGATATGGCCACCAAACAGTCATCATCATGAATAGCTGGAGTTATGGTCTCTCCCACCACATAAACACTGAACCCCAGGTGCATCAATCTCATGGCAAAGGCCTTAGCTACCAGACCTGAACGGCCTAATCCCAGAACAAATATGTTTTTAGAGGCAATTATGATTTCCATCATTTCATTTATGATTTTTTCATCTAATTCACTAGAGACTTCCTGCACATTTTCCATCATTTCATTAATAGCATCATTTATAATCATTTTACGACCCCATCATAATTTAAATAATTTATAATAAATATAAACTTTTAATAAACCAAATTTAGATAAATAAAGAATTATAATGCCTTTTTAATTTGGATATATAATTCCATAAACACACTAAATATAATCAATTGATTCTATAATATAAGTTATGAGATTTTTTAAATTTATATTCCTACATATTAATTAAGGAAATATTTGATTTAAAAAATAAAAATATAGCTAATAAAAATAATAATTTTAGAAAACCCATGAAATTTAATCCACTCTTAGGGATGGAAATCAATGACCAGGCCTTCACTTACAAATTTTTCCAAGCCCTGCAATTGATATCACAGACCTGGTCCCAACGTAAGGCCGCGAAAGAATTGGGAATTTCCGCTCCTGTTTTAAACCGTCGCATATTGGAAGCAGAGACCAAATTAGGTTTTAAAGTGGTGGAAAGTACGGGTGCTGGATCCGAGCTGACCCCTCAGGGGCTAGAAATTCTGGAAATCCATCGCCGTTATTTAACTAAAATGGAATCCAATAAAAAACCAGTTATATGTGGAGGACATATTTCTTCCGGACTTTTATCCACACTCGCTGCGGAATTTGACCTGGATGCAGTAATATATGGCAGCGACGATGAGAGCTCATTTTATCTGGCCCAGAAAGAACTTCTGGATATCCTAGCATTGGACGATCCTTTAATTGCCTTTCAGCGAGATTTGGATTTTACACCCATTGCCTTTGACCACTTGGTACTAATATCAAGTCCTGGAGACGAAATAAACAGCTTGGAAGAACTTATAAATTCTCAGTTTATTGCGGTTTCCAGTTCCTCCCAAAGACTGGCCTGGAAAACATTGCAGGACAGAAAAATTCCTTTTGAAATTGTAAAAGAAGTTAAATCACCTTTTGAGGCCTATAAGCTGGTTGAAAATGGAGATAATATCCACACTTTTCTAAATGCCAGTTTCTTTTCTGGTAGTGATATTTTAAAAGAAGAAACCACTCACGTGATTAGTCTAGTGCGTTACGGGGACTTTAACCCAGACCTAGAAACATTTATTGATTTTATACTGGGGCCCGGGCAGAGAATTGTGGAAAACCAGGGTTTTAAGTCGATTTAATGAATGTAAAAAGAAAATGGAGATATTATTCCGATTTATTTCGTTTTTTTAATTTAATTACCACCAGGATAATTATTCCTGTGATTATTAAAAGAATAAAAAGCAAAAATAAAAGTTGTCCCAGTGATACATATATAGTTGTGGTGGTTACTGTACTAACCATATTTTTTCTCCTAAAATCATGAATTAAACAGTTCTAAAAGAATTTATGTTACTAATATTTAAATTATTATTCTTAATTGAAACAAATAGCACATCTTGAAAAATTTTAAGTACTGCAAAAACCAACATAAGCCAGGTGATTTATTGAGTGATAAAAGGGATTTGCTGGCCATAGGCCATACTGCTTTTGACTATATTATACAGGTAGGGGAGTTTCCAAGCCCTAATTCATCTACCTCCATTGAAAAGATGAAAAATCTTCATGGGGGGGCTGCAGCCAATGTAGCTGTAGTAGGAACAAGTTTAGGTCTTGATACGGGACTGGTATCTGCTGTGGGCGGTGATTTTAAAGAGTCAGCCTACCGAAAATTCTTAAATGATACTGGGATTGACACCGATCACATGATAGTGGTTCCTGAAGACAATACACCCACTGCATTTGTATTAACTGATGCTAATAACGATCAGATTAGTTATTTCTACTGGGGAGCAGCTAAAAACTTTAAAAATGCGGCAGTTCCAGAACAAGCCATTAAAAATACTCTGGCCGTGCATCTAGCCACTGGAGATCCGAGTTTTAATCGCAAATGCGGAGAATTTGCTCGAGAAAATGGAAAACTAATATCCTTTGATCCAGGTCAGGACTTGCACATGTATTCTCCAGAGGAACTAAAGGAAGTGGTTTGCTTGTGTGACATTTTATTTGGCAATCACTTTGAAATAGACCGCATAAAAGAAACTCTAGGTATGAACATGCAGGAACTACGAGAATGCGGGCCGAAAATTGTGGTAAAGACTTATGGTAAAGAAGGAAGCACAGTTTATGCTGATAGAAATAATATCAAAGTACGGGCCGTTTTCCGAGAGGCAGTTGATCCTACTGGCGCAGGAGATTCTTACCGTGCCGGTTTTTTAAGGGCCTATTTAGCAGATAAACCGCTGGAATATTGTGCTAAATTTGCATCAGCCGTTTCTTCATTTATTGTAGAAGCACAAGGCTGCCAGACCAACGTTCCCAATTATGAAATGGCCTTAAAAAGAATGAATGAGTGATTTGTAAATGGAGGAACATTAATTCTTTTACATTCTTATTTTTAAATATTCTATAATTAGAATAAAATAATAGAAAATAATGAGACAATTGAATGAGTGACTATTTTATTATTTTACCATGAAAAAATATTATAACTATTGTTAATATATACTAGAAACTCCAATAAGAGCATACTGGAATCGTCTTATTTATATATAAGGGAAAATTAAAACAGTA
>CAYUFT010000060.1:0-6536 GCA_964444115.1 uncultured Methanobacteriaceae archaeon | reverse complement strand
AATAAGAGCATACTGGAATCGTCTTATTTATATATAAGGGAAAATTAAAACAGTATATCTTTTATTATGGAACAGAGATATTAACTGCACTATGATAGATTATTTTACTATTGACTATCATATCAACCATGATATTATTGATAAATCTTGATTCCAATATTGCTCCGGCCAAAAAAAAGGCTTGATTCATGTTTCAAGTAAGGTCGTGAGTCTAAAAATTTAAAACATGGTGATTCTATGACACAAATGGATGACGCAAAGAAAGGCATAATAACAGAGGAAATGAAAGCGGTGGCTCAAGCCGAAAACGTTTCTGAAGAATTCATCAGAAAATCCGTAGCTCAAGGAACCATAGCCATCCCTAGTAACATAAACCGGGACAATGCAAAAGCTGTGGGTATTGGAGCTGGACTAAGGACCAAAGTAAATGCAACTATCGGGACTTCAACCGATATCTGTGACTTCGACTTGGAAGAAGAAAAGGCCAAAGTAGCCATGGCCCATCACGCTGATACTTTAATGGAACTTTCCGTAGGTGGAGACCTGGATGAAATCAGGCAACGGATTTTAAAAGTCTCTGATTTACCAGTAGGAAGCGTGCCGATTTACCAAGCCGCTGTAGAAACCATCAGAGAAAAAGGTTCCGCTATTTACATGGAAGAAGAATCCATGTTCAAAGCCATTGAAAAACAGGCCAAAGACGGTGTGGACTTCATGGCTATTCACTGCAGTGTGAACCGGGAAACCCTCAAGCGATTAAAAAGACAGGGCCGTGAAGGCGGACTTGTCAGTCGTGGAGGAGCTTTTGTATCTGCATGGATGGTAGAAAATGAAGTGGAAAACCCACTATACAAAAATTTCGATTACATATTGGAAATCGCCAAAGAACACGATTTCACCATGTCCATGGCCAACGCCATGAGGGCTGGAGCAATAGCTGATTCCACTGACCGGGCTGGAGTTCAAGAACTGATTATCTTAGGAGAATTAGTGGACAAAGCACGAGAAGCTGGTGTACAGACTATTGTAGAAGGGCCGGGTCACATCCCATTAAATGAAATCCCCGCCAATGTAACCCTCCAGAAAAAACTCTGCAGAGGAGCTCCTTTCTATATGTTAGGACCTATTGTAACTGATATCGGTGCTGGATACGATCACATTGTTTCTTCCATTGGAGCAGCCGCATCTGCCGGTGCTGGAGCCGACTTCATCTGTTACGTAACCCCCGCTGAGCACTTAGCTCTTCCTTTCCCTGACGACGTTAAAGAAGGAGTTATTGCCACCCGTATAGGAGCATATGTGGGAGACATGGCCAAAGGTATTCACAACGGTGAAAAGGATTTGGTAATGGCTAATGCCCGTAAAAAACTCAACTGGGAAGCACAATACGACGCATCTATGTGTCCTGCCGAAGCCCGTAAAAAACGGGACGAAAGGCCACCAGAAGACCCAGATACTTGTACCATGTGCGGTAACTACTGTGCTGTCAAAATCGTGAATGAATGGTTGGACAACGCCGAAGTTGACGTGTTTGATTAATTAAAATAATTAATTAAACTTTTTTCATTCTTTATTTATATTTAAATTTTTTAAAAAGAACTATTTTTAATAAATATCTTTTTATATTTCTTATTTTAAAATATGAATAGTTAATAGTAAATATTATTCTTAAATAACTTGAAATAAATAAATTAATTTAATCTCATAAAAAATCGAAATATTTCTGGTTTTCTTATGATAAAGTCTAATATTTTAAAAAAGAAATTTATTTCATATACTACCTAAATTATTAAAATAAAAATAAATCATATATAATTATTATAAACTGGTTATTTAATGTTCAATATAAATTTGAGCGAATAATAGCTTAGAAATTACATTAATTGACTCAATAAACTTAGGTGATTTGATTGAAACATTGGATAGAAAGGATAGCAGACGAATTAAAAGAGTGGGATGTAGAAGAACATGTAGTGGCCAGCGGAACATCCATCTCTGGATCAATACATATTGGAAACTCTTGTGACGTATTTATAGCAAATGCTGTGGGCAAGGCACTGAAAAAAGAAGGAGCATCCTCCAAGACTATCTGGATAGCTGATGATCATGATCCTCTGCGTAAGGTCCCTTTTCCTCTTCCAGAAAGCTATGAAAAATACCTGGGAGTTCCTTATTCTCAAATACCTTGCCCCGAAGGATGCTGTGACAGCTTTGTAGAGCACTTCCAGAAACCATTCCTGGACACTTTGGATGATTTTGGCATAGAACTGGAAACCTATTCTGGTGCCCAAATGTACAATGACGGATTATACTTGGATTACATACGCACCTCCCTGGAAAATGCCCCTGAAATTCGGGAAATATTCAATAAATACAGGGAAAATCCTCTGGCTGATGATTGGTTGCCTTACAATCCCATTTGTGCTGAGTGTGGGCGAGTGAATACCACCTTTGCCTATGACTTTGATGGTGATGAGGTTTCTTACCGATGCGAGTGTGGCTTTGATGGTACTATGGACATTAAATCCGGAGAAGGAAAACTCACCTGGAGAGTGGAATGGGCTGCCCGATGGAAAATATTTGGAATAACTTGCGAACCATTTGGAAAGGACCACGCCGCCAGCGGAGGATCCTATGATGTGAGTAGTGTAATTTCTCAAGATATTTTTGATTATAAAGCACCCTACCCGGTGCCTTATGAGTGGATCACCCTTAAAGGAGAAGCCATGAGTAAGTCCCATGGAGTATTCTTCACTCCGGGACAGTGGCTGGAAATTGGGCCTGCTGAGAGTCTAAATTATTTCTTATTTAGAAACAAACCCATGAAACACAAGGACTTCAACCCTGAAATGCCATTTTTGGACTTTGTAGAGCAATTCGACCGGGTAGAGCAAATCTACTTCGGAAAAGAAGAAGCCGCCTCTGAAAAGGAAGAAGGAAAACTTAAAAAAATCTACCAGATGTCTCAAATCCAGGAAACTGAAAAAATGCCCTTCAGGCCATCCTACCGTTTCTTAACGGTGGCCTATCAGATTGCTGGCGATAATCTGGAAAAAATCTACCAAATATTACAGAGAAACTCTCAGCTACCTGAAGAAATGAAAAATAACTCATTTAATGATTTATCTGACGATTTAAAGGATATTTTGCAAAAAAGAGTAATTCATGTTAAAAATTGGCTGGATACCTATGCACCAGGCTTTGTCAAGTTCCAAGTACAGGAAAAAATGCCCCCGGCCACTTTATCTCCAGAACAAACAGCATTTTTAAAGGATATGGCCACTTTACTGGAAGAAAATGACCTAAATCCAGAGGAACTACACGATGAAATGTATAATATCCTCAGAGAACACGATTTAAAACCGCAAAAAGCCTTCCAGGCCATTTATCGAGTGGTTATTGGGAAGAAAATGGGGCCGCGTGCCGCTTCATTTATTTTGTCCCTGGATAAGGATTTTGTAATTAAAAGGTTGAGATTAGAAGAATAATCTATTAATCCACCTTTTTATTAGATTTTATTATTAGAGTATATTCGTGATTTAATTTTCTGAAATAAATTTAAAAAAGTGGTTTTTGTGAAGGTTAATGTAACTGAAAGAGAAGTTATGGATCCTCTAGCCGATTTTGGAGGGGAAAAAATTGATTTAAATGAAATTCCTTCTGAAATTTCTAAGATTTCACTTTTCGACAATACTAAACCCAATGCTGATGTTATTTTGGAAACTATAGGTTCTGAACTGAAAAGAGTAGAAATTATTCACGCTGAAAAACCAGCCGGGGCAGGGGCCAGTGATGAACAACTACAAAATGCTTCACGCGGAGATGTCTCTATATTGGCCCTGGGAGACTGTGGTTCCTGTACCACTTGGGTTATTTTAGATGCCATTCGTCTGGAAAAAGAGGGTGTGGCCACTATATCTATCTGTTCGCACAAATTTGCTTCTTTTGCTAGAAATCTGGCCCAGGCCCATGGAGCAGATAGTCTAAGAATATTGGAAGTGGAACATCCTATTGCCGGACGGAAAAGGGACGAAGTGGTTGAAAAAACACTTAAAATAGTTCTAAATATTAAGAAAATTCTAAATATTTCTTAAATCAAAATTTTAAGCATTTTAAATTTCTTATTTTATAACAATTTTTATTTTTTTGGTTTTTATCAATTGAAATATATGTTAATATTATTAAAAAATAGAAAAATTTAAATATATAAACTTTTACATTATAATTGTACACCGCCGAGTCTAGAACTAGGCCAGCTGCCCTGTTGAATAATACTCAATAGGGCAACACTCCATGAAAATTTCAATTTAGACATAAAAAAAGTAATTAACTACATTATGTGTTTTTTATGAATTTTAAAACATTAATATTTCTAATTTTAACATTTTCATTAATATCCTCTGGTTTAATTAGCATTAGCTCCCCAGCTTATGCCACCCACATTTATAATCAAACTCTGGATGTGGAAGTTGGAGGTAATATCCAAGCCAATCCACTAATTGAAGATTATCTAGATAAAAATTCGTTGAATAGTCAATTTGGCTTCAATTTAGAAAAAGGATCACAGGTTTATCGTTTGGGAAATGGAAAGGGGAAGAAAATCCTGATTTGTGGAGGTATACATGGCGATGAAGTTCAAGGGTCTTTAACAGTTGTTAGCATGCTGTATTACCTCAAAAGTCACAGGAACACAGGAACAATTTACATCATACCCTTTGCCATACCTATTGACACCGAAAAAAATACACGTTACTATAACCAGTCCGGTGATGTTTATGATCCTAATCGTAAGGCCGACATTCCAGGTACGCCAGTCAACAAAATTCTAAAGTTTGCTGTTTCTCATAAAATAAACTACTTAATAGATGTACATTCGGGAATAGGGGTTAAAGAAGAAGGAATGACATATTATGGGAATTCATTTGAAGAGAATTGGGCTAAAAATATTCAAAACAACACCGGATGCGTCATTAAAACCAATCCTGCCAATGGAACTCTACGATCCGAGGCCAGCAAAAGAAATATTAAGGCCATAACTCTGGAAGTTGAAAAGATAAATCAAGGTGTTGATGTGCCAGTCCAAACGGAATTAAATATTTTAAAAAATGCCTGTGCTTATTTAAAAGTTATTTAGAAAAATTTTAACTCTAAAAAAGCCCGGTGCATATTTAAAGGCTATTTAGAAAATTTTAACTCTAAAAATTTATATTATTGCTCTTTTTTAATAAAATACTATAATAATCGATTTTAAACACTTTTAAAATCTCTAATTAAATTATTGACATTCTATAACTATATTTAATAATGATATTTTCAATAAAATTTAACTGAGAATCAAAATAATTTCTATTATATTTCTATTTTCAAAAGGTTCTATTACTAATATCATTATTATGAGGATTTCATGAAGCAAAAAATTGACAAATCATGCGGTTGTCTCATTGAAGACATTTTAGGAGAAAGTCCAGAGAAATCTGAAGACAAAACAACTATTGAATCCGTGCAGAAGTCTGATAGATTATGTCCTACTTCAAGGCAAGATGTGGAAATATTTGTAGATCCCGACGTGGAAAAGATAAGCCTTGATTTTTACCAGAAAAAATATACAGATGGCCTACCTATAGTGCCCCCAACTAGAGAAAGAGTGCGGAAATTCTATAAATACTCGGCCTATGAAGCTCAGGATGTGCTGGCCCTGCTTCCCCCAAGACAGGGAAAGGCCACCATAGAAAAAATAGCTATAAACGGAGTCATGGCCGGATGTCTGCCATTATTTATGCCTGTTTTAGAAAAAGCAATTTTAGGTTTAAGTGACCCTAAGTTCAATTTGGCGGGAGTCAATGCCACCACCCATCCCGTGGCCATTTGTGCCCTGGTAAATGGACCTATAACTCATGATATGGAGATTAATTCTGGTGCTGGTTGTCTAGGTCCGGGAAATCTGGCCAATGCCACCATAGGCCGGGCCATAAGATTATGTTTGATAAATATTGCTGGGGCCGTTGCAGGTATTGGTGACCATGCCACCATGGGTTCTCCCGCCAAGTACAGTTATTGCTTTGGAGAAAATGAGGAGGAAAATCCGTGGGAGCCGCTGCATGTGGAACGGGGTTTGCCAAAAGACAGTAGTGCCGTAACTGTGCTGGGAATAGAGGCCCCTCACAACGTAAATGACCACCGCAGTGAAACAGCTAAAGACGTGCTGGATACTATTATACGCACCATATCCACTGCCGGGTGCAATAACAGCCACGTTCCCGGAGAATTAATGGTTATTATGAGTCCAGAACATGCTGAGACTGTGGCCGGTGAGGGCTGGGCCAAAGAAGATGTTAAAAACTACATCCATAAAAAGGCCACTGTTCCAGTAGAATTAGGAGATCGCGGTGGCCGCCGCTTGGATAGAAAATGGGTAAAAGAGGATATGGTTTCCCTGACCAGATCACCAGATGATGTTATAGTGGTAGTGGCCGGAGGGCCTGGAAGACATACCATGGTGGCCCATGGCTTTGGGACTTCCTGTGAGTCTGTTACTG
>CAYUFT010000059.1:0-13131 GCA_964444115.1 uncultured Methanobacteriaceae archaeon | reverse complement strand
ATATTATAGATGCACTATAATTAGTAAATAAATATTATTTAATTTTTTAAAAAAAGGATTATAATGAGCAATTACTAAATTTTAAATAAAATTCTTTTTTAATTTAATAATTTCAAAACAAATAATTTAAAACCAGTTCTTTATACATAAAAATGTATAACTACTTATAAAGGATTATACTTTTTCGTGATTATTAATTGATATTAGCCTAGAAAAGCAATAAATAACTAAAAGTGACAACCATGACCTACCTAATCTGCCCCCAATGCGACCACTACTACGAAGTAGAACCTGGAGAGGAATTCACAACTTGTGAATGTGGCCAGGCCCTAATACAAGTAGAAGATCTGGAAGAATACTACTCTCCTCCTCAAAGGGAATGTATAACTGCTGTAAATACATCTACTGAGGAAATAACCCATCAGTTTGATAATAGTGAAAAGGGCAAAAATTTAAAAATTATAGGGATGGCCGTAGCTATTCTAGGATTTTTACTTACCTTATTTTTCAGAGAGTTTTTGTTTTTAATATTTGTATTTCTAGGAACTGCCGTACTCATATATGCCTATTCATTTATTTCCCAGAATGAAGTCCAAGGATAAGTCCGGGGTCTGGTAGGAGAATCGCTAATTTTTCAATTATTATAATATCCATTGATTTGTATTATAAAATAGTAATATTTATATAATTAAACTTTTAAATTATACTTTATAGTAAATCTCGGGATATCTAAATTAAAAAAGTTACATTAAAGAGTTTAAAATGGAGGTTTAATATGAAAATGAAGTTATTGCCATTATTTTTAATGGTTTTAATGGTTTTTTCTGTAGCGCAACCCATATTTGCGCATAACCCACAGCTAGAAGATACAAAGATAGCAATGAAAAACGGTGAACCACTACAGGATATAAGTGTAAAAACTGGAGATTCTATAGAACTACAGGCAAGATTGTACTGGTACTGGTACACAATTGATTCTGCCAAAGCTAGCTGGATCCCTCAAATATGCCGTTATCTAGATTTTTATGTATATAAATCAAATTCAGACGGAACAAATGGGGGACTAGTATGGTCAGATACTGCAATAACTAATTTTTTCACCGCAAACGCTAACCCTGATGAATTCACCCTTAATGAAAAGGGTACCTACAACCTGTTAGTAAAATATGAAGGAAAACTGAAACCTTGCAATGCAACAGCTAGAATTATTGTGGTTTAGGCCACATAACCCTATTTTATTTTTTTAGTGGATTGAAATTAATAGAAAAAATATAATTTGGATTTTATTAGAGAGAACTATGAAAGAAAAAAAAACATTGATGTCTTGGCACCTGCCCATACCTTGGAACTGGAACCTCATTTATTCTTTTAATAATATCAATAACCATTTTGATTGATAAATAAACTCATTTTAAAAACAATTATCAAAAAAAAGTTTTAATTCATAAATAATTATAAAATAGACTCACATTCAATTAAAAAGGATTCAGCACCTTCAATAATAATTTTGGCTTCATTTTGATCTATGTTAGAAAATAAACCATAATCTGCCTCTTCTCTATCTTCTTGGCAAGTAAATCGAATAATTCCTTTTTAAATTCATTTTTCTTCACAAATTCCAATCCAAATTGGGAAATTAATCCTCGGTGGGTTTTGGGATGAATATTTTTTTCAAATAATAATGCTTTAGCAGCAAAAAACATGTCATAATATGCTCTGCTCACAGAATCATTATAAAATTCGTTTTCAAATAAATTTTTAGCTGCTTCAAGCTTTTCATGAGCATTTTCTATGAGTATTTTTTTCTCATCCAATGACTACACCTTCTTTATTTATATTTGAAATAAAATAGCTGGTTTTAAGGTTTTCATATTCATTTTGCGAGATTACCTTAGCAGAAATATATATTCCCCAATCAAGTAAAGCATCTGTAATTTTAACCATTATTTTATCCTTTGTTTCGGCTTGTCGAAGACCACTTCAAGAAATTATTTATATAATAATTAATCATATCATATAATATCTAATCATTATTGAGGCCACCAAGCATGTTAAGATTTGAAAAGCCTATTGGAAAACTGGAAAAGGATGTTTCTGACATCAAACTTGTTAGAGGAGCCAGTGTGGATATTTTTGAGTGGGCTAAACAAAAAGAAAAGGAAAAGAAGAAGAAGAATAGATCTTAAAAACTACTATTTTTTGAATATTATGTTTTAAGGTTGAAAAAATCAAAAATGACATGCAAAGTAAAATTTTGACATGTAACATGACACGTATTTTAAAATTGGGATGAAATAAATATAGGTGTTAATATTTTGATTAGAGTTTTGAGATGAATATTTTTTTCAAATAATATTAATTAACTTTAGCAAAAAACCATTCAAAATCAGACTTTAAGAGTAAATAAAAAAAAAGATTAATTAATAAGGATTTGAACTAGCCATTGCTGGCCTTAGTACTTTCCAGTAGTAATTCCGGGTATTTAATTTAGTTTTATCATACCATACACCTTTTATTGTTCCAGAAGATGTGTGGCTGGTGTATACATGTTTCATTTTTGTTTTAGAAACTTTGTATATGATTTCACTACCAGTAGCTAATACTTTCCATTTTTTATTTACTTTTACATACTGAATAGTTTTCACGGTCCTTCTATTTTTAGTATTCCAGTATGTTTTCCAGGTAAATTTATAAAATTTAGGCTGGGTTTCATCTTGGAAGTATGTGGTGCCATGGTCTATTAAGTATCCTTTTTTGGCTGAAGCTGCAGATGTGGGTTCTACAAAATGCAAAGCAGAACAAGCAATGAATAATACAGCTAACAAAGCTATTATTTTCATTTTCATTTTTTAAACACCTCTTATGATTTATTAAAATCATTTTAATATTATAGTTATTCTTATATATATAAACTTTTAAATTAATATTTTTTTTAAAATAAATATTATAAATTAATGGAATGATTGATTAAAGAATTAGACATGGAAGGACCGAAATTAGTGAAAAGGCAAGTCCATTTTTAAATAGAAAATTATAATAGTTTTATATTTTATAATAATATAAGAGGAAAATATATTTATTTTTATTAAACTCATTCACCTCGTTTAAATTCATAATTAAGTAAATTAGATTTATTTAAATTATTGAATAATCATTTTAATTTGATAATTAATTTATCAAAAAAAATTGTAAAAGGAGGTGAAAAAAGTTGAAAACAAAAACTATAAAATTCGATTACAGAATCATCCTAATTATAAGTTTAATGCTATTTGTAGCATTAAGCACCATATCTACTTCTAATGCAGCCACACCGTTATATGTTAATGGTGATGATGGTAATGATCTCTGGGATGGAACCACACCTACATATACTATTGGAATCACCGGGCCCATGAAAACTATACAAACCGCTATAGATGCTGTAGATAATGATGGAACAGTTAATGTGGCTGACGGAACCTATAAGGAACACCTAACCATAAATAAAAATGTTAATTTAATAGGTGAAAGCCAAAACGGTACCATTATCGATGGGAATAATACTGGACGGCCCATAACCATAAATCCGGACATGAAAGTTACCATAAGCAAATTCACCGTGAAAAACGGAAATTCATCTCTTGGTGGGGGAATCAGTAACAACGGTGATTTAACCATCACTGAGACTACCATAACCAACAACACCGCTACAGAAATCGAGGGATATGCTTATGGTGGGGGAATATATAACCACGGTAACTTAACCATCATTAACAGCATAATAGCAGAAAATACGGTTATTGGAGATACTGCTTATGGTGGAGGAATCTACAACGATGCGAATTTAATCATCAACCATAGCACTATAACGGGCAATACTGCCACTTCCACCGATGGATATGCTGATGGTGGGGGAATAAGCAACGAGTATGGTATTATGACCATCAATAACAGTTCCATAACTGGCAATACAGCCACTGGAGATAGTGTTTATGGTGGAGGAATCAGTCATTCTTTTTCAAGCAATTTAACTATTAATAACAGTTCCATAACTGGCAATACTGCTAGTGGAGGTATTGTTTATGGTGGAGGAATCAGTAACTGGGGTGCAATCATAACCATCCATAACAGTTCCATAACTGCTAATACTGC
This sequence comes from uncultured Methanobacteriaceae archaeon, assembly GCA_964444115.1. GTDB lineage: Archaea > Methanobacteriota > Methanobacteria > Methanobacteriales > Methanobacteriaceae > UBA349. Next base: position 9,000 of record CAYUFT010000059.1, on the reverse strand, counting down.
CACTGGAACTAGTGTTAATGGCGGAGGAATCTACAACAACGGTGACTTAATAGTTAATAACAGTTCTATAACTGCTAATTCTGCTACTGGAGATAGTGTTTATGGTGGGGGAATCTACAACTACGGTGATTTAACCATTACCGAAACCACATTAACCGATAACAACGCTAGTGCCGCCGAGGGATCTGCTTATGGTGGGGCAATCAACAACAATGGTATTTTAAGGGCGAATTATAACCGTATAGTAAATAATTCACCTAATGCCATATACATCGACATAGAATCTGGTCAATCAAATGTTCAATATAATTGGTGGGGTTCTAATAACCCGGATTTCGCTACTTTAATAAATGGTACGGTGGACTACAATCCATGGCTTTACCTGACTATTACTGCCAATCCAACAATTATCAACAACGGAGCAACCAGTCAAATTACGGCCAGTTTCAATAATCTGTTTGATGGTACCACGATGACTCCTCTGGATCCCAACACGGGTCACATACCCGACGGAAGTCCGGTAACCTTCAATACAGACAAAGGAAGCATAGGATCTAAAACCATAGACCAAGAAACCAGTAATGGATTAGCCACTGCTACCCTAACCGCTGATGAAACCGCAGGAATAGCACATGTCAATGCGGTGACTGATAATCAAACAGTAAACACCGAAGTAACCATCAATCCTAAATCCAGCCTGTATCTTACCATAACACCCAATAAAACCAACCCTGTAGTTGGTGACACAGTAATTTACACTCTGAAAGTTGGTAACAATGGTCCAGATACCGCAAAAAATGTGGTTATGACCTATGTGGTGCCTGAAGGACTTGAGTTTGCTGGAGCCAACGTAGACACTGGAACCTATACCTACAACCCTACTACTCGGACTATAACTTGGAATATTGGTGACGTACCAGTAGGAGACCCTTACATGTGGTTATCCTTAAAAGTACTAAGCAGTGGAAGCTATCTACTTAATCCAACACTATCAACTAGTACCTATGACCCAACACTAAACACTGATACTCAAAGTATAACCATACACGCAAATGCAGCAACAAACAACAACACTAACAATAACACTCAAGTAAAAGCAGTATCCATGCAACACACTGGAATACCACTAATAGGCCTTATATTAGCATTATTCATGGTAATAGGTGGAATGGTAAGTAGTAAAAAACAATAAAAACCTTTTTTTCTTTTTCATTTTTTCATGAACTTAATTGTAGGATATATTAAAAGGAATATTTTCCTGTCTAATTCCATATATTTTAATAATAATGTCTTATTTTTTTATTTAGGAGTTAATTGTTTATTGTTCTTTTTATGAAGGTTATTTATGAGTAATTTATTTAGTAAAAGATTAATAGGCACATCAATAATAATATTATATAACTTCTAAATATCTGGCATGAAGGAGGTGAAAAAAGTTGAAAGCAAGAAATATTCTAATTTTAACCGTATTATTCACACTATTTTTATCATTACAATCCATAAGTGCTACAAATGTGACTATAAATCCAGAAGATAGCATACAAGACGCCATAGATAATGCGGGTTCTGGTGACACTATTATTATGAATACTGGGACCTACAATCAAAGTAGTATAAATGTTACCAAAGAACTGACCATTATTGGGGCCACTAACAACCCTGATGATGTAATTATTGATGCTCAGAACAAGGATAGGGTAATTGAAGTACTAAATGGTGTTAATAATATAAAAATCCAGGGTTTGACTATTACTAATGGATACCATAATGGATCATTCAATGGGAGAGGGGCGGGTCTTTCGAATAAAGGTGGAACACAAGCCCAGCCCACTCAGATAATCAATTGTAAATTCACCAATAACAATGCCACGGGTGAAGGTGGAGCTATTTACAATTATGGTAATTTGATTATTACTAACTGTACATTCACCAATAATACCGCCGATGGAAATGGTGGGGCAATATCCAACCGTGGTGATTTGCTTATTAGGAGTAGTATTATTCAGCAGAATACAGCTCCTTCTTTTGGTGGAGGAATTTATAACCTGGATACCATGGTCCTTATTGACAGCATCATACAACAGAATCATGCTGCAGGTGGTGGAGGAATACTCAATGATGGAGAATTAACCATTACTGGCAGTACTATTCAACAAAACCAGGGTAATAATGGTGGAGGAATAGATAACTTTGTGAGTTTGACCATTACAGACAGTACCATCCAGAATAATACTGCACCTATAGGTGCTGGAATAGCCAATTGGGATACTTTAATAGTCACTGACTGTATTATCCAGGATAACACCGCGACTGGTGTTAATTCTATGGGTGGTGGAATATTCAACATTATGGGTACATTAACCATTATTGAGAGTACCCTACAAAAAAACAGTGCTGAAAATGGTGGTGGAATCTGTAACTGGGATAATTTGACCATTACAGGTAGTACTATTCAGCAGAACACCGCAACTAAGGGTGGAGCTATCTGCAATGATGGTGGTACTTTAACTGCTAATTTCAATCGTATTGTTGGAAACATAGCTAATGACGGTGATGCCATATATCAGGATAGTGGTTCATCCAATATTGAAAATAATTGGTGGGGTTCTAATAACCCAGTATTTGCCAATTTACTTTCTGGTGTATCAAACCCAACTCAATGGTTATACATGACTATTAATGCCACCCCAACCACTATTAACAATGTCGAAACCAGTTTAATAACAGTTAATTTCAATAACTTGTTCGATGGTACTACTGTAACTCCATTGGACCCAGCTACAGGACATATACCTGATGGAAGTCCAGTAACCTTCAATACAGACAACGGGAGCATAGGATCTAAAACCATAGACCAGGAAACCAGTGGAGGAATCGCTACTGCCACCCTAACTGCCGATGAAACCGCAGGAATAGCACACATCACGGCCACCACCGACGCACAAACAGTAAACACCGAAGTAACCATCGATCCTAAATCCAGTCTTTATCTGACCATAACACCCAATAAAACCCATCCTGTAGTTGGTGACACAGTAATTTACACTCTGAAAGTGGGTAACCACGGACCAGACACTGCAAAAAATGTGTTTATGACCTATGTCATACCGGAAGGTTTAGAGTTTGCTGGAGCCAACGTGGATGTCGGAACTTATACCTATAACCCTGCAACTCGTACCCTAACCTGGAATATTGGTGATGTGCCGGTAGGTGATCCATACATGTGGTTATCACTTAAAATACTGCGTGCCGGAAACTACTTGATTAACCCGCAACTATCAACCAGTACTTATGACCCTACACTAAACACCAATACTCAAAGCCTAACTATACACGCCGCTGCAGCAACAGACAATACCTTAAACGCAGCAACTAACACCGTAAACATGCAAAACACAGGAACGCCACTAATAGCCCTAATATTGGCCTTATTCATGCTCATTGGTGGAATGGTAAGTAGTAAAAAATAAATAACTCTTTTTTTTCTTTTTTTAGTGATTTAAAGCATATTAGCAAGCTAATAATTAATAAAATGCTAAATAAAATATAATAATTACTCATTTTACAATATTACTAGCTAACTCACATTTTACAATATACTAATTTAAACTCACTCCTGATGCAGATAGACCTTTGAAAATTATTCATGAAAAATTTTTCTTATTCTACCAAATAAAATATAATTTATACTAATAATTTATAGATATTAAAAACATGTCGCGTACTATTCTAATTATAATGGGAATATTAATTGCTTTAATTGTGGGATTGGCCTTTTTCATATCCCCCATGTTTCAAGAGGATCAAGACACCTTGTATCAGGTTTCAACTATTCAAAACCTCTCTGCTGGTGGATATGATGGTTATATAACTCTAGGTCAACTTAAAAAACGTGGCGATTTTGGCCTGGGAACCTTTAATAAGCTTGATGGGGAAATGATTGTATTAAATCATACCGTTTATCAAGTGAAATCTAATGGAACTATTGATAATCCATCTGATAGTGAAAAAATACCTTTTATCATGTTAACTTACTTTGAAGCAGATAATACTACTCAGGTAAAGCAATTAAATGGTAGTGACCTGGAAAATTCTTTAAATAAAAGTTTTAATCAAACTAATATCTTCTATGCCATTAAAATAGAGGGAAATTTCACCTATATTAAGGCCCGAAGTGTACCTGAACAGAATCCTCCCTATCAGAACCTGACTAATGTGATAAAGAACCAGTCCATCTTTGAGTACCATAATATAAACGGGACCATTGTTGGATTTTGGTGTCCAGATAATATAGGTGGTTTAAATAATCCTGGTTTCCATTTCCATTTCATATCACAGAATAAAACTGCTGGTGGCCACATATTAGAGTTCAAGGTAAATGAAGCGAGCATGCAGGTGGATAATACTCCTAAATTTTATATGGATATTCCAACCTGAATATAATCGCATCATTACAATAAATTAAATTTTATTTTTTTTCATGTAAATGGGCATTATACTTAAGAATTGAGTTAGTGATAGGTATTTTTAGAGCATAAATTGTGATATGGATTCAATCATGGACAAATATCAATTAAAAAGATATCATATTGTTTTATATTCTACTTATTTTAAAATAAGTACAGAAATTATACTGATTAATAATGGCAATGATAACATGTCCGATATACAGCATTATGTGCTAGATCTTAGAGAAAAAGAACTTCCTATTGAAAAAATTGGAGGCAAGGCCCTTAATTTGGGAAAAATGTCAGAAGCAGGGTTTAATATTCCCCCAGCATTTGTTGTCTCCGTAGATGCCTATGATTTTTTTATTAAAAAGGAATTAGAAGGTAAAATATCTAAAATACTTGATTCTATTGATTTTAAAGATGAAAATTCTATCTCTTCTGGATGCTCTTTAATTAGAAGCATAATCAAATCAGAACAACTACCACCAAACCTTTTTTTAGAAATTAACAACAGCCTAAAAAATCTCCCAGAAGGACATTATGCCGTAAGATCATCGGCAGTGGCAGAAGACCTGGTTGATGCCAGTTTTGCCGGGCAGCTGGACAGTTTCTTAAATGTGAAAAAGGAAGATATTCTAGAGAATATCGTTGATTGTTGGGCCTCTTACTGGTCTGATCGTGCGGTGAAATACCGACACGATTCTTCCATTGGACACTTAGACAGTGAAATGACAGCGGCTGGAATAGGTGTATTGGTACAAAAAATGGTCAATGCCGATATCAGTGGAGTAACTTTCACCGCCAATCCAGTAAATGGTAGGAATGATATTGTTATTGAATCTTCCTGGGGCCTGGGTGAAGCTATTGCATCAGGAATAGTCACTCCGGATATTTTTGTTCTAGGAAGGGACGGAAATATCATTGAGAAAAATATTAAAACAAAAAAGAAGGGATATTTCCTTCAAGATGGGACCAATACTTTAATTGATATCAGCGCGGAAAAAAGGGAAAAATCCAGCCTCAATGAAGAGATACTGGAAAAATTAGTAAAATCTGCTCTGGAGCTGGAAGAATTCTTTAATCTTCCCCAGGATATTGAATGGGCTTTGGAATGTAACCACACCGAAAGCCCAGATATCTATATCCTCCAATCACGACCAGTAACCACCCTCACTGATACCTCTGAGAAGGATGATATTTTGTGGAGCCGGGCCTATGGGGACGAGTACTGGGCCGATGCCACCACTCCTCTCTTTTACGATGTCATGGGTAAAATGCTCACGGACTACGTTAACCATGAAGGGGCCCGCATAATGGGCTATAAAGAAATAACAGATACTAAACTCTTAAAACTCCACAAATCAAGGGTTTATTTTAATAGTTGGGTTTTAGAAAAAGCTTTCTCCTATTATCCTAAATTTGCCAGATCTAAAGAGTTATTAAATTATTTTCCCTTAGAAGACCAGGAGAGAATATCCCAGTATCCATCCAGTTTACATAAAACCTTACTCTCCCAGATTTTAGTGGCTATCCGTGACCCGGATGGCATGATGCATAAGACCGATAAAGCCTATCGCAAATGGGCTAAAGGTTTCATGAAAAAATGCAAAAAATTTGATAAAACAGATTTAACTCTGTTAAGTGACGGGGAACTGGCCGCACTTTATGATGATATTGAAACTTCAGGAATTAAACACTATCAACTCATAAGATACGGTATGGTCTCCCACTCCATCGCCACTAACTTAATGGTTAAAAACTGGCTGGTAAAATGGTTGGATGATAAGAATGGTACGCTATATGCTGGTTTAATCTCTGGTTTAGACGATAATAAAACGGTGGAAATGAATATAAGATTCTCGGACTTGGCCAAAATTTTAAGAAAAGACCATGATCTATTAAACCAGATAAATTCCACTGATGATTTAAGCACGCTAAGTGAAAGAGAACTTGAAAATCTTATCTCTTATAATTCAAAATTCAAAAAAGAATTTAATTCCTTTATAAAAAAATATGGGCACCGTTCCAATACCAGGGAAATACTTTATCCTCGTTGGAGGGAAGATAAGGCTTACGTATTAGAAGTTATTAAATTACTTTCATCTTCTGATTTAGATTTAAGAAAAAAGGAATCAGAAAGTCGCCACTATAGAGTTAAAACCGAAAAAAAGGTTTTCAAAAATATAAAAAAACAAAAAGGCGGATTCCTCAAGGCCAGACTATTTGGAGTGGTGCTTAATCTCGCCCAGACCTACTTAACCTTCCGGGAAAATCAGAGATTCTACCTGGATCACTTGCTTTTCCGTCAGAGATTGATGCTGAGGGAAATGGGAAGGAGATTGATGGCCCGGAATATTATTGATGAAATTGATGATGTTTTCTTCCTTTTTGAAGTAGAATTATTCTCATTTTTCAAAGAAAGCCCTTCAGAAAAAGAATCCAGTGAAATTCTCCCTGATTTAAGAGATAAAATTCTAAAGCGGAAAAAGGAATTCTACCGTTATAAATCGTCACTACCACCTAAATTCTTAAAAAACGGGATAGAATTTGACGATACTGTTATGGAATATGGTCAGAATGCTATTTATGGAGCTGCTGCCAGTCCTGGAACATTCCAGGGCATAGCCCGAGTGGTGGAATCCATTGAAGAATTGTCACACCTGGAAGATAATGAAATTCTTATAACCAGTAACACCGATCCAGCCTGGACCGCTATATTTTCCAAGATAGGTGGCCTTATCACGGAAACCGGGGGAATATTATCCCACGGTGCTGTTATTTCACGGGAATATAGGATACCTGCTGTAACTGCGGTTAAAGGAGCTACTAAAATTTTCAAAACCGGTGAAAACCTTATTATCGATGGTAATGAAGGAGTAGTCTATAAAAAAGAATAAAATGGGTGATTATATGGATATCAATTTAGAAACTCTCAAAAAACATGAAGAATGGAATGAAAGCTATTATTTTAATTTTCACGACAAGAAAAACGATTTAACGGCCTTTATGCGTATTGGAAACAAGATCAATAAAAATGAAAAATCAATGTTCTTCTATGTAATGTCTTCCACCATTACTGCCGGGATTAAATTAGAAACTCCCTGTGATGATAAACCATTAAATATTGCTGGTTTAGAGTATCAGGAGATGGAAACAGGCCAATGGAACCTTAAATATGATGGATCGATTTTTAATCCCTTAGAGAAAACCCAATTTAAAGTTACCATGGATGTAACCTGGGAAGCATTAAACCCTATCATGGATTACGTGGAATGTGTGGATGAAAAAGAAACTCAAATGTCCTCTAATGTGGCTTCTGAGCATTATGAACAGTTTGGAAAAGCTCAAGGAAGAATTGAAATTGATGGAGAATCATTTGAAATTGACGCATTAGGTGAGAGAGATTTAAGCCGAGGTATAAGGGCCTGGGGATCTCCTAAAATGTGGATGTGGATTAATGCTGAATTTTCCCAAAAAGAAGCTTTTAATATAACCAAACTCTCAGTTGAAGAGGGAGATATTGATGCTGGATACTTCTATACTAATTCAGTTAATGAACCACTGATAAAATCAGATATTGATGTAGAATTTAATAAGGGAATTCCTTCTTGTTTTTCCATGGCCTTATTTGATAAAAAAGGTTCTAAATATTCCATTGAAGGAAAAGTAGTTAGATTTGGAATGATTCCGGTGGATGAGAAGATGATTCTCATAGAAACCCTTTCTAAATATAGTTGGGATGAAAAGGAAGGATATGGTATTGCTGAGTTTTTAATTCCTAAAACGGCATAAACTGGAATACTCATTAATTATTTTATTATTTTTAAATTTATTTTCTAATTTCTAATGAAAGAATTCTTAAAAGAATATAATTATAAATCTAAATCCGGCCCTTTAGTTCTCAACCAATCTTTTCTTGATTGATAGTCCGGCATAACAGATTCCACAATTTCCCAAAAGTGTTCATTGTGTTTAATTTCTATTAAATGGGCCAGCTCATGGACTATTACATAATCAATTATATTCATGGGAGCCATAATTAATCTCCAATTAAAATTCAAGTGTTTATCTGAAGTGGAACTCCAGTGATTATCCAGTTCCATAATTCTTATAGGATCTGGTGAAACTCCTAATTGGGCCTGGAAGTAATCTATTCTCTGTTGTATATGTTGTTGGGCTTTATCTTTATAGAATTTAATGAAATATTCTTTTGACTGGTCCTGATAATCTCTATCCAGATGAAAACGACCTTGTCTAAGAGAGAGGGGTTGCTTTAGATTTTTTTTAATCTTTAATTTATAGGATTTCCCTAAATACAAAAATCCTTGGCCATTTTTTATTTCCCTTTTAACCTTAGATTCGGGTTTCAATTTGGACCTTGATTTATAAATTATGTGCTTTTTATTATCAATAAACTGGTTTAATTCGTTAATGGTGATTTCTTGAGGTGCCAGGACATTAATTGCTCCACTGGGTTCTACCGAAATGTTCATGGTCTCTCTTTTTTCTCTTTGAAGATTGAAATAAATATCCCCACATTTCATTTTAA
>CAYUFT010000058.1:0-13376 GCA_964444115.1 uncultured Methanobacteriaceae archaeon | reverse complement strand
CATAATATAAATTGATAAAATGCAAATACTAAAAAAATATTCCATCCAACCAAATAATACTCATATCTATGAGTTGGCCTTTCTCCATGAATCATATTCCAATGAAAATGGCCTTAATGAATGTTATGAAAGACTTGAATATTTAGGGGATGCCGTCCTGGATCTGGTGGTATCAGAATTTTTATATAATATGGATGCCACCTTAACTGAAGGTGAATTAACCCGTAAGCGTGCTAATTATGTATGTAAAAAAGCGCTTTACACTTATTCCATGGAAATAGGGCTGGATAATCATGTGAAACTTGGTGTGGGAGAACAGTTGAGCCGAAGGGAAATTGATTCAATTATTGCGGATGTGTTTGAATCATTTATTGGAGCATTGTATCTGGATCAGGGCCTGAGTATGGTTAAAGAATTTCTATCTAAAACAGTAATACCACATATAGAAAACCAGGACATATTTTTTTATGACTATAAATCCGAATTAAAGCAATTATGTGATAAGAAAGATTTGAAACTGAGTTATGAGCTAATTAAAGAAGAAGGTCGTCCTCATGATAAAACATTCACTATGGCTGCCATAATTAACAGTAAAAACTACGGATTAAGCCGTGGTGGGAGTAAAAAGGAAGCAGAACAAAATGCTGCTAAGCTTGCTTTAGATAAACTTTAAACTATTTATTTTAAAATATTACTCACCTTCCAAATGAAAAAATATCAATACTAGATAAGACAATATGATAATAATGGCCAATCATAAAGTTCTATCAGCAGAGGATAGTAAAGACTTCGTGAAGACGATTTCTTTTTATGAATTATGTGACCTATTAAAAAGTTTAAAAACATCAAAAGGACGATTTGTCCATGTTTTAGGCACTCCCGGCACAGGTAAATCCGCTAATATATACCAAGCCCTTTCGCTATTGGATATTAATGTTTATGATGCATTTTTGTTTATAGATATTGATTCAAAACCTAATGAAGTATATAAAATATTTTGGAAGACCATTAAAGAGGATATGGGAGTAAAATCCAAAAAAGAGGTTTATAAAAAAGCTTCCGAATATGATTTGGTACTATTTGCCGATCCATTCCTGGATTCGGAATATATTGATCCCCATAAAGTAGGTCTGGGTCTCTGGACTGAAAATAAAGGACCTAGTACATTTCCATTTTATTTTAGAATATTGTATGAATATCTTAAACATTATCAGTACTTAAAAGATGTTAATGTTGTTACCCAGACCTCATGGGTACTAAAATTTCAGGGAGTAAGATATGATATTCTTACTGACTTCCATTTAATATCAAAAATCCTGGTTTTCTTCTTAAAGCTGTTATTTGATGTGGTTATAGTATCCTATAGCAAAGAAGAAATGATTAAAATTGTGAAAACAGATTATAGTTTTTTGAGTGATGAGGAAATAGATAGTTATATTAAAAAATATGGTAATAGGCCTCGCTTCATTTTTGAAGCGTTGGAAAAAGAGTTTAAAGAGGATTAGTAATTATTAGTTATACATCATCTTTTTTTAAATTTATTATCAAAAATTCTCCATGATTTGGCAATATAAGGTTCACATTTATCTAATTCAGTTAATATACACATTTTAATAGTATCTGTTTTTAGTTCTTTTTTTCCTTCAATTTGTTTTTTAATATTATAATAAACTTCCTCAATTATGTCTTCTTTTTCTTCAGGAGTATAACCTGCATCAATGGATGCCTTTTGAAGAGCATTTTTTATTTTTGTAGGCTCATATTGTTCAGTTTCCCCTTTTCTTTTTATTACATGTTCCATTAAATCACCTATCCATTTAGTAGTTTATAATAATTTTATGTCTTATTTCATAAACTTTTTATTGAAAATTTATTTTCTATTTTTAATACCTAAAATTTGAATAATTTCAAAATTGAAATAATTTTAAATAATTTAATGATTATTTATTCTTAAAAGCATTATCCTTCGGCTTAAAACTTAACAGAGTTATTATAAACTTTATATAATAGTTTTGAATATATATTCATAACTGAATATTTGTGAAGGAGGGATGATTTTTGAAAATTGTTATAGCATCTAAGGGGCGGGATTTAAGCTCCGAAGTGAGCCCCATATTTGGAAGAAGCCACGATTTCATAAGTTTCACTTTAAATGATGGTGAAATAAAGGATATAATTGCTAGTGAAAACCCAGTTCGATCAGAAAAAGGGGCTGGAAGCCTGGCATCAAATTATTTAGCAGACAATAATGTAGACGTGCTAATAACTGGAAAATTAGGAAATGTATCATTCCATATGTTAAGAAATGCCGGAATAAAAGTTTATAAAAGCATACCGGGAACTGTGGAGAAAAATATCGAAATGTTTAAGGAAGGCAAATTAATGGAAATAACTACATTACAAGGTGGTTTTCCAAAATAACTCTTCAATTTAATAGGAATTTTAAAATTTACATTAATAAAATTTATATCAATATTTGAATATATATTCACTCATGTCCCGGCCTAGAAGAATTAGGAAAATAATGGATGAACCTAAAATTCGTTGTTTTAAACCAGACAGTGATAATATTGGCTCAGCTGATCCAATAGAAATTACTCTAGATGAATTTGAATCCATAAGATTGAGAGATTATCACGATATTCAACAAAAAATGTCAGCAGAGATGATGGGTATATCCCAGCCCACCTTTCACCGAACATTATCTTCTGCCAGAAAAAAAATAGCTAAGGCCTTAATTGAGGGAAATATGATAATTATCACAGGGGATGAATTCATAACAGAAAAAAATAATTATAAATGCAATGTTTGTGAATTTGAATGGAATAGTCCTAAAAAATTGTATGATAAATGTCCCGATTGCAAATCAGAAAATATTACTCTGACTAAAGAAGAAATAACATCAAAAAATGAAGATAATACCATAGTTCAGCGAAGATCTTATGGTGGTCCTGGTTTGGGAGTTGGTCCGCCTAAAGTTTGTAAATGTCCAAATTGTGGATATGAATCTCCAAAAACCCGTGCGGTGCCATGTAGAAATACTAAATGTCCAGAATGCGAAACACCACTTTGTGGTGCAGATAGATCCTGAATGGTGATAAATTTGCCTTTTATTGAAATAAAAAATGTTAATAAATCTTTCCATGACATTAAAACCCTGGAAAATATTAATCTGAGCATTGAAGAAGGATCAGTGATAGGAATTCTAGGAAAAAGTGGTTCTGGAAAATCCGTTTTAATAAATATGCTGCGTGGAATGAAAGGTTACCAGCCAGATGATGGTCAAATAATCTATAATATTGCATTATGTGCAGATTGTTTAAGGGTAGAACCACCATCCATGGAAAACAAAAAATGCCAATGTGGTGGGCAATTAAAAGCCAAAAGTGTTGATTTTTGGAACTGTGAAAGGCCACTATTTGCGGCTATAAGACGCCGAATATCAATTATGCTCCAGCGAACCTTTGCTTTATATGAAGACGATACCGTAATAGACAATGTATTAAAAGCAATTGATGCATCAGATGAAGAAAGCATTCCTAAAGCCATAGAACTGATTGAAATCGCCCAGATGACACATCGAATAACTCATATTGCACGTGACTTGAGTGGTGGGGAAAAACAAAGGGTCGTTCTAGCCAGACAAATGGCCAAAGAACCGATGCTATTTTTAGCAGACGAACCAACCGGAACTCTGGATCCACAAACAGCAGAATTATTACACGAAGCACTTCTAGAAGGTGTAAAAAACAAAGGAGAAACTATGGTCGTTTCTTCTCACTGGCCAGAAGTAATGAAAAAATTATCTGATTATGTAATATGGTTAGATAACGGTAAAATAATAGATGATGGAAATCCAGAAACTGTTGTTCAAAGATTCATGGATACCGTACCATTACCTGATAAAAAAACGGACACTATTATAGGTGAGCCTATTATAAAACTGGATAATGTGAAAAAACATTATTATTCCATTGAAAGAGGTGTGGTTAAGGCCGTGGATGGAGTGGATCTGGTAGTAAATGAAAGTGAAATATATGGCATAGTGGGATTAAGTGGAGCCGGTAAAACCACACTTTCCAGAATCCTTTGTGGCCTAACTGAACCTAGCTCAGGAGATATAAATGTTAAACTAGGTGAAAACTGGATTGATATGACTCAAAAGGGACCATTGGGAAGAGGAAGAATAACACCATATATTGGACTACTTCACCAAGAATACAGCCTTTATCCTCACAAAAATATAATTCAAAACCTCACGGACTCCATTAGTCTGGAATTACCAGCAGAATTTGGTAAAATAAAAGCATTACATGTTCTCCATGCAGTAGGGTTTCCAGAAAATTATGCCCAAGCCATGTTAAATAAGTATCCCGATGAGTTGAGTGGTGGAGAGCGACACCGAGTAGCACTGGCCCAAGTTTTAATTAAGGAACCTAAAATTATTGTACTTGACGAGCCAACTGGTACCATGGACCCTATTACTCGAGTTCAGCTTACAGATTCTATTATTAAAGCAAGAGAAGAGTTAAATCAGACATTTCTAATTATATCTCACGATATGGATTTTGTAATTGATGTCTGTGATGTAGCTTCCCTAATGAGGGGAGGAAAAATTCTAAAAACGGGCCACCCCCGAGATATTATTAAAGATTTAACCATTAAAGAAAAAGAAAAAATGCTAAAAAAATGATTGAATTTTTAATCAATTATTATTTTAAATTTATAGGTAGTGATATAAATGTATAAACTATTTTTGGCCTTAATTGCGGTGGGAGTGATTATTTTAGTTTTAAAATACAATCCCACCAATAGATTAGATTAATTTTACTTTACTTAATTTCATTTTACCTTTTTAATTTGTTTATAATATTTTAAAATATTTAAAAAAATCATTTAAGAGCGTAAAGTCATTAAAATCATTTTTTCTAGTTTATTTTTTTGGAATTTTATTTTGAATTGTACAATAGATTATTTATTTATAAATAATTAATATTATTATAACTAAAAATTGGAATATATTTGGAGAACTAATCTAGGAACATTATTTTTAAATTGTATTCAATTTGTAATGAATTTGTACCTAATTGTGAAATAATTACTTTAATATAGGTCCAGAAAGAATTGATTACATTTTACTAATTAAGATAATAAGGAGTTATTTAGTTATGAATTATTTAGGATTAATATTAAAAAATCCATTTAGAAATAAAACCAGGAGTGCTCTGGCCATTGTGGGGATTGCCATTGGGATTGCCACCATTGTAGCACTGGGCCTGGTAACCAGTGGTCTCCAGGCATCCACTGAAACAACATTAAAAGCAGGTTCGGGTGAAATAACTGTTACCAAAACTGGATCTAACAGCTTTCAATCAACCGGAGGCAGTATTGACGAATCTAAAGCCAATGATCTTTTGAAAATTAGTGGAGTCAAACAAACAGCAGGAATATTAAAGGCCAATGCCAATATTTCAGGCAGCTCAATGGGACCCGGTGGTGGATTTACGGTAAATGGTATTGAAAAAAGTAAATTAAGTCTGGTGGGAGTAAGTAGTGTAAATGGATCGGTATTTAATGAAAATGCCAATGAAATAGTTTTAGGAAAAACCGCCGCAGATAGTCTAAATAAATCTGTGGGAGATAGTATTGATATTTTCGGAGAAGAATTCAAGATCACGGGAATATTTGAAACTGGAAATTTCATGTCCGATGCTGGAGCATACGTACCCTTAAGTAAACTACAGAATCTTACCAGTACTGATAATAAAATATCTGCTATATCCGTAAAAGTTACTGAAAATGCCAATGTAACTGAGGTAAGTACCCGAATTGCCGATAAATATCCCAATGAATTAACCACCTCAACCGCTGCTGATCAGGCAAGTCGAGTAAATGATGCTTTAGGCTACATTGACACCGCCACCTGGGCCATCTCACTACTGGCCATACTCATTGGTGGAGTAGGAGTTATTAACACCATGATCATGTCAGTTTACGAGCGAACCCGTGAAATCGGTGTTTTAAAAGCAGTAGGGTGGAGAAGTCGTAGAATATTAGGTATGATTTTAGGAGAATCCATTGTACTCACTTTAGTTGCAGGTACAGTAGGTACCATAGTCGGAATTGTGGGTGTAAATATTCTACTTGCATACTCTGCTAGTTTCGGTACTATGATTAACCCAGTTTATTCACTTGACCTATTTTTAAGAGCCTATGGAGTAGCATTACTGGTAGGTGTCATTGGTGGAATATATCCAGCCTACCGGGCATCAAAATTAGCACCAACTGAGGCGTTGCGCTATGAATAATCAAAACCATACGGATTCTAATATTGAAGAAAATGAAAACACGTATTCTAATCCAGAAAATCAAAACCATACAAATCCCAATATTGGAGAAAATGAAAACACGTATTCTAATCCAGAAAATCAAAAGAAACCGGAAAATATTATAGAAATAAAAAATCTTAAAAAAAGCTACGACGACGGTAAAATAAAGGCCCTAAATGGAATAAACTTAGAAATAAAAAAAGGAGAGTTTGTTTCTATAATAGGACCGTCTGGTTCTGGAAAATCGACCCTTTTAAATATGATTGGAGCTTTGGATGTTGCAGATGAAGGTTCTATTCATGTGGCCGGTATTGATTTAACTAAAAACAAAGATTTAAGCAGATTTAGATCTGAAGAAATTGGATTTGTATTTCAGTTACACAACTTGATTCCCAATTTATCTGCCAAAGAAAATGTAGAAATACCCATGCTAGAAACTGCATTTTCTAGTAAAGCCATGGAAGAACGTGCCATAAATCTTTTAAAATCTGTGGACTTACCAGATAAGCTCGATCAAAAACCCACCAAGCTTTCAGGGGGACAAAGACAGCGAGTGGCCATTGCCCGTGCACTGGTTAATCATCCATCTATTATATTGGCCGATGAACCTACCGGTTCTTTGGATTCTAAAACAGGAGACATAATACTGGATCTTATAAAAGACCTTCATCAAAAGGAAAATGTGACTCTGGTACTGGTAACCCACGAACCTTATGTGGCCAATATGGCAGATAGAATTATTACTGTCCGTGATGGAAAAATAAAGGAAGAAAAAACGAATTTAAAATAATATTTTTTTAAATTTCTTTTTCTTATATTTTTGATTAAATTAGATAAATCTAACAGAATCGGTAATTATATTCACTAAAGCACCCTAAATTATTATAATTAGGATTTTTTATTCTACATCTTAAAGGGATACAAATGAAAAAAGTGCTCTGGTGGTTAATTCTTGGTACAAGAGGTGGAATTAATCGTGCCAAGATAATTAAAAAGTTAAATAAACGACCATATAACGCACACCAGCTTGCTGAGTTATTAGATGTTAATTATCGAACTATAAGACATCATATAAAAATTTTAGAGGACAGCGAAGTTGTCCAATCATCAGGGGCCAAATATGGTAAAATGTATTTCCTCTCTGAGAAAATGGAAAATAATTACAATGAATTTGAAGCAGTTTGGAATCAAATAAAAGAAGCTGAAAAATAAATTATAAAAATTTTGAAGCAGTTTGGAATCAAATAAAAATACAGAACCAAATAAATTAAATATTCAAGGGATTAAAATGGCCGTAGAATTATTAGGATTATCTGGAATTAAACTTTTATCTATTGTAATAGTAATGGCAAATATAGGACTTGCCGGTGGCCTGTTGTATCTATATATAAAAAGCTACAATCAAATAAAAATAGGTTTTACCGTAGGACTTATTCTATTTGCATCTTTATTAATGATTAGAAATGTGGCCACTATAATATTTATACTAACCGATACTTCTGCTATTATGGATAAACCATATTATGTGGGAGATATTATTGAATTGGTAGCTCTAACTATTTTATTAAAAGTTACCTGGGATTATTAATTATTATATCTTAAATAATTGCTTAATAAGGAATTATATACCAAAGAATTTTTTTTATATTTTTAATCAATAAATTAAAATAAAAAAATTGTAATTATTTTACATTAAATAGGGGAATTAAATAAATTATAATTCAATAAAAATAGAATTATCTTCAATGATAACCTCATATCTATTCAAATCTGATGCCTCTCCTGTTAAAAATTTCATTAAGCTAGATACATTTTTAATGACTTTACCTGTCGTAACATCGTACTGAGTTCCATGCACGGGGCAAATAACTAAGTTATTGCTTAGTTTTCCATCAGGTAAATATCCTCCCCTATGGGTGCAAATGGCATCAATAGCATAGAAATTTCCACTTACATTAGCTATTAAAATCTGTTTTTCCTGAACTGAAAACCCTTTCATAGTGCCTTCTGAAATATCCTTTAATTCACATAATTTTTCCACTTTATCGCCCCTTAAATTTATTTTTACAAAAACCTCAATAAATTTATTATTTAGGTTTTAAAACCGGATTTAATTAATATTTCTTGTTTAAACTATTTAAATATTATAAATTGAATTATTATCTTTTTAAAGAGTATAATTAAACCAGCCACAGAATTTTCATCCTTATTCTAAAATAAACTGCTAGTCAATTTTTCAGTTACAATTATAAAATTATATATTCTCTAAAATTCAGAATATAGATATCAACAAATTTCAGTAGGTGGAGTAAACCATGTTTACAAAATCAAAGTAGATTTTGTTGATCGGAGGAGATAAAATCTCGCGAAAAATGCAGATGGCAATTGTGATAGCAATATGCATCGCTTTTTCTTGTTCCAGCACTATATATGCCCAAGATATAAATCAGTCAATAACCAGTGATAACACCTCTTATGAATTAGTTAGCAATAACAGTTCAATTGGAGATAATTCGACAGAAATGAATCAAAATCAAATACTTGTCGATACAACAAATAGCACCAAGAACAATTCCACCGAACATGAAGAAGCAGACGTTTTAAATGAATCAAAATGTCCAAATTCAACCTCCCTAAATAATAACTCTGCAAAAGAAGAGATAAAAGCAGCAGGAACCACCAACAGTAAATATTCAGCGAAGTTCGACCTTAAAAGCATTAAAAGTGCTGCATCAAAGGTCAAAGTGTACATAGAAACCAACCATAAACTACCTGGCTATGTAGTTATCTCAAACTACAATTTAACCATGAGTGAATTCCTTTACTTGCTGGTGAAAGGAATAACTCAGCTCAATAGTGGGAAAACCACAAGTATAACTCTCAAAAGTGTATCTGCTGCCACTAACCCAAATGGAAATTCAAAAGTAGGCGTTCTCTATAAATCAGCTTACCTAACCCTAGCTAGCAAAGTGGCTAAATATATTGAAAATAATGGAAGAGCACCAAATTACGCAAGTAGCTCACTAGGAAATATTCAGTATCAACGAATAATTTACACCATGTCAAAAATCCTGAACTTCCAGGCAACAAAAGGATATCTACCTAAATATGTCTCCCTAACCAGTATCAGCATTTCCGGTTCTAGCAACACCGATGAGGTTGGTATTAGTAATGTAAATGATGCATATAATGGTGAAACCCTTTCCAATTACCTGAAGTCCACCTCGAATTGTCAGGTGTCCAATTCCCAGATTAGTGCATTATCGGCTTCCATCACTAAAGGATTAAGTTCCAAGTGGAGTAAAGCCTCAGCAATATTTAACTGGGTACGGAACAACCTCAATTACAGTTTCTACTACAATACCAAATACGGATCAGTACAAACTCTACAACTAAAAAAAGGAAATTGCGTAGACCACAGCCATTTATTAATTGCTCTAGCAAGGGCAGCAAAGATTCAAGCTCGATATGTGCACGGATCCTGTACATTCAATAGTGGAACAACTTACGGCCATGTTTGGGCCCAACTCTATGTAAATGGAGTATGGTATGCGGCAGATGCCATAAGTTATAGTAACAGTTTAGGTGTCATTAAGAATTGGGACACTTCATCAGTTACTATTAAAAATAAATATGCAGAGCTACCTTTCTAAAGGAAAAGCGTGTATAAAAGTCCCCCTTTATTTTATGGGGGTTTTTATTTTTTTTATTTTTTTGCTAATTTTTAAAGATTTATAAATTAAAATCTCATCTAAAAGTAAATCTTTTAAAGATTTATAAATTAAAATATCATTTAAAAGTTAATCTTTTAAAGATTTATAAATTAAAATCTCATTTAAAAGTTAATTAGCTCATATTTTATAATTAATACTTTATTTTGATTAAAAAAATATTATTATTTTTAAGATAGAAATAAATGATAGTTAATCATATTCATTAATAATTAATATATTTTCAAAATAGCAAGTTTTTGATTAAAATGAGTTTCACCAATCCCTCTGTCAAGAATATAAGTGCCTGGAAGAAAAATCTTCTAAAATTAATGCGCATTTTTATTCTAATTATGGGAATCATAATCGTCGTTTTTGGAGTAGGTGGGACCAAAGTATTTGGTATAATGGCCCTACTTGCGCTTTTAATTATTTATCTACCCAATTTTTTAAATCCAAATCACACCCAGATCATTCCAGTTGAAGTAGAAATAATGTTTTTAGTAGTGGTTACTTTAGAATATGTTTTAGGCAATACTTTTGGCCTTTACGGTAAAATACCACACTATGACGATTTTATGCACCTTACAGTTCCTTTAATGGTTTCTCTAATTGGAATGATGTTTTTATACACAGCATACATCTATGGAAAAATAAGGGCCAGTCTGGCATTAATGGCTGGTTTAATCATTCTCATAACCATAGGAATAGGTGGAATACTGGAAATGGTAGAATATTCCTATGATAGCTTTATTTATTCCCATATAAGCCATGTACTTCCTACCGGCCTTACTCAAGGGTCTTTAACTCAGAATCCTTTAGATGATACCATGAGTGATCTTTTTACTGATGCTTTAGGCGGAATCATAGGGGCCTTAATTGGAGTCTTTTTTATAAGGCGTGCTGAGAAAAAAGGACAGTGCATAGAATGGGTTGATGAATTTGCAGAATTAGAAGGATTAAAAAAAGATAATAAATGAATTAAATTAAATTAGCATATAAATCAAATATATTCACTAGATCTTTAAGGAATATTATTGAAACCATGAAATTAAATCCTAGGATCATACTCCAATTCTTTGAATTTTATGATAAATTTAGTTCCTGAACTTGCATCCAGTTCAATGGTACCTTCTAGTTGACCAACTAATGAATTAACTAATCTTATACCTAAAGATTTCATCTTTGTAAAGTCCATATCCTTAGGTAACCCAATTCCATTGTCAGAAACTTCTAAAACGTATTGATCATCTTCTGAAAAGAATTTAATAATTATTTTACCTTTTCTTCTCTCAGGAAAAGCATATTTTATGCAGTTTGTCATTAATTCATTAATTATAAGGCCACAAGGAATGGCAGTATTGATATCCAGAATTACTTCTTCTACTTCCCTTTCTAAACTTATTTGATTGGTATTTACTCCATAAGAGGACATTAATTCCGTGGAAAGTTTAGATATGTAAACTGAAAAATCAATATGTCCCAGATCAGTTGCCTGATAAAGACTTTCATGTATCATGGACATGGATTTAACACGATTTTGACTTTCTTGGAATAAATTAAGAGCCTCTTTATCATCAACGTATCTTTTTTGAAGATTTAAAAGGCTGGAAATAATTTGCAAGTTGTTTTTAACCCTATGGTGAATTTCCCGTAATAAAATTTCTTTTTCTTCTAAAGAAGCTTTTAAAAAGTTTTCAGATTCTTTTTGATCAGTTATATCCTGTACTACGGTGCATAAAATATGAGGGGTGCACTTTTCAACAAAAAAATTATTTATCATGACCTCCCTGGAAGACCCATCATGGCGTATAATTTTTGTTTCCTTGGTTTTTAGGCTATCGGGAAGTATTTTATCTTTGAAAACATTTTCAAATTCATGTTTATAATAGTTTAATGGTTTTTTTTCCATTAAACGGACATCATCATCTACATCTACCATTTCATTTGCGGCGGATGGAAACAAATCATGAATTATTTCATGAATAAACTTATCATTAAAACCTTCTTTTTTAATCCCAGTTATCTCTTCCATGGAACTATTCCAATCAATAATTATTCCTGGAGCTACGGCCAGTGAAATACCATCAGATATCTGTTCCACAACACTACGGAATTTAAACTCGCTTTCAATTATTTTTTGAGAAGCCCTTTTTATTTCAGTAAGGTCGGTTCCAATAATTACAAATCCCGTAGTTACTTTAAGAATATCCACTATGGGTGAAATGTTAAGGAAAACGTCTATTTTCTGGTGGTCTATAGAACAAATCACAGATTCAATATTAAATTGTTTTCCTTCTTGTATAATTTCCTTTAAATCTTTTTTTCGCTTTGAAGCAAAAATTTCATAAAAGGGTTTTCCAATTAAATCATTCTCATCATATCCCAAAATGGAAGTTAAACTATCATTCACTTTAGTTATATTTCCTTTATGGTCTGCCAGAATTAATAAATTAGGCATAGTAGAGATAATCTTTTCTGCTGCTTGTGATGGAGTTAGAATAGGGAAATCATATCTCCAAACACCATAAGCAATGAAAACTAGACCTATAGATAAAAAAGTCTGGGTTAGTTCTGGAATATCAATGGAGAAACTTCTTAAAATAAAATCTGTGATTAGGCCCAATATAAGTGGCATGAATATTCCAAAGCTAATATAGAAGGATTGTCTTTTTTGCCCGGTCTCTGATTGAAATGCATACAAAAATACCATCCATGACGAAATAAATGAAACTAATACGGTCCAAATGGCAAATAAATCATAGATACTTCCATCTAATGGTATGGAATATATCCATCCCCAGTACTCATGTATAGGCGGTCCTATGAAAGAATTGGTTGCTATACCTAAGATTACAAAAATCAAAGCAGGTCCATAAATCAGCAAGTAAGTTAATTTACTTCTCAAAATATATGATCTTTGAGTAAAAATAAATGCGGTATGTAGTAATACCGCAGGAATGAAGGGCCATAATGCACTTAATTTCAGCCATACGAATGCACTGCCTGATGATTCTGCTAAACGATAAGCAAATTCACAAAGTGCCATAAATGAAACGAGTACACTAAAAATAGTAATTGTTCGATTTAGAGAGTTCTTAGGGTTCCTAAAGTAAATGAAGTTAGCTATAAAAAAGGATGTTATGGCCGATATTAATGAAATTATTGCATAGTCATTCAATTTGGATTTCACCTTCAGTAATATTAATTATTGCTCTTTATTAATATTAACTTTTATTATTTAAAATTCACTAATTCCATATATTTAACCCAAAAAACAGAAATTAAATAATTTAAAACCAGTAAAATATCTTTAATTTAGTTAAAACTTTTTAAT
>CAYUFT010000057.1:0-13951 GCA_964444115.1 uncultured Methanobacteriaceae archaeon | reverse complement strand
AATTCAAGCTCAAAAAGTAAAATTGGTGTATTATTAGTGGGACACGGAAGTAGACTACCCTATGGAGAAGAAGTAATCAATGGACTGGCCAACATTTATCGGGAACAGTCAGATTACCCCGTTGGTGTTGGATTCATGAATATGAACAAACCCTCCATCCCTTCTGCTATAAATGAATTATCTAAAGCAGGAGTAGAAAAGATTATTGTCACTCCCGTCTTTTTAGCCCATGGTGTACACACCAAACAAGATATTCCACATATCTTGGGCCTGAATAATGGTCAAGAAGGCCATGGTCACTCTCATGATCACAGCCATAATGATGAAGAAGATGAGAAAATTCAGTTTGATGGTGAAATTATTTACACAGAACCATTAGGTTCTGACCCTCGTTTGGTGGAAATACTGAAAGATAGAGTTAATAATTCTCTAAACTGAAATTTTTTTATTTTTTACATTTATTTTCATAATTAAATTCTCTTTTTATAACTAATTCCTAAAGTGATTTTAAAACGGATAATTATCGAATTAACCATCTAATTGATCTTCATAGATTCAATCAGTTTTAATTTTGTAGAATCATTTTTTTGGATTTTAGTTGATAATCATATTCCTCCTACTATCGTGTGATAGGTTAATTGAATCCCTTTGTTTCAAACCAACCAAAAACTTGCATTTCAACTTCTTTTTTTACCCATCAAAAATTATATTTCTAATTATGAATATAACCATATATAATGTCTAAAAAACCTTTAATTTCTGATTTTGGTGAAAAAAAACTGATAGAAAATATTATAAATAAAACCAATATTTATCAGAAAGAATACTTTTCTTCTCATCCCCATGTAAGGGATAGTTTAGGAGATGACGCGGCACTCACAGATATTGGTAGTGGGTATCTGGTAAGTACCTCGGATATGCTGCTACAAGAAACCCATTTTCCCCCACAAATGACTCCTCGCCAGATGGGTTGGAAGATCGTCACGGTGAATGTCAGTGATCTAGCGGCCATGGGGGCCTATCCCCGAGGTATTTTAATATCAATGGGCTTGCCTAAGGACATGACAATGGAACAATTTAATGAACTGGTGGAAGGTATTTTAGATGCCTGTACTTACTATGAAACTCCTTTAATTGGAGGAGACACCAATGAATCTCCTCAAATAGTTTTAAACGGAACTGCACTGGGTGAAGTAAACAAGGAAATGGTTTTAATGAAGAAAAACCTTCAGAAAGGAAATTTAATTGTAGTCACTGGGACATTGGGAATGGCAGCGGCTGGATTTGAGATTTTACTTGCTGATGATAATGATTCTCTCCAAAAAATTGAATCGCTTAAAGGAGAATTTGTGGAAAAAGCTGTAAAACATGCTTTGGATCCCCGGGCCAAAATTAAAGAGGGAATTATTGCAGCGGAATCAAAATTAGTAACTGCCTGCACAGATATAACTGATGGCCTGACCAGTGAACTTTATGATATGTTAAAACCAGGGAATAATATTGGAATTAGAATATATGAAGATAAAATACCGTCCCACCCATTAGTGGAAGAAGTTTCAAAGATTACTGGAAAAAATCTCCATCAAATGACTCTGTATTATGGAGAAGACTTTGAACTGCTTTTAACAGTAAAAAAAGAAGAAATTGATGTATTAAAGAAGCTAATGGATGTTCATGTAGTTGGAGAAGTCACGGATTCTGCTTATGTAGAAATAGTAGATAAGTATGGAAAAACAAATATTCTACCACCTGGAGGCTATCAGCATCTGGGGGCTAAATATGAAAAAGGAAGCTATTCTTTATAAAAAAATTGATGGAAATGTCCATTGTAATGTTTGTCAGCGTAGATGCCAGATATCTCATGGAAATAGAGGATTTTGCTCAACTAGAGAAAATAAAGACGGTAATTTGTATACTTTGAATTATGGGGCTGTATCTTCGGAGGGTGTCGATCCTATTGAAAAAAAACCGCTTTTTCATTTTTATCCGGGATCTAGTGTATATTCACTGGGTAGTGTGGGTTGTAATTTGAGTTGTAAGCACTGTCAAAATTGGAATATTGCTCGGGCTTCGGTTGATAGTATTTATACTCGTGAAATAACTCCAGAAACTGCTATAAAAAATACAAATCAATATAATTGCAAATCAATTGCCTGGACCTACAATGAACCCACCATGTGGCTGGAATACACCATAGATTCTGCTAAATTGGCCCATAAAAATGATTTAAAGACAATATATGTGACTAATGGCTACATGACACTAGAAGCTCTTGAACTTATAGGTCCACATCTTGATGCGGCCAATGTGGATTTAAAGGGGATGTCTGATAAATTCTACCGTGAAATCTGTAATGCTCGACTTAATCCAGTACTAGAGAATATTATGTGGATGCATGATAAAGGAATTCATCTGGAAGTTACCAATTTAATAATTCCAGGATATAATGATTCAGAAGAAGATTTAAAATCTTTAATTAAGTTTATGGTAGAAGAAGTAGGCTCAGAGGTTCCTCTTCACTTTACTCGATTTTTTCCACAATATAAAATGGAAAATGTGGCCCCCACACCAATCGAAACTCTAATAAATGCCCGAGATATGGCCCGAGATGCGGGAATGAGATATGTATATGTGGGCAATGCTCCCGGCCTGGATGGGGAGAATACGTATTGTTATAATTGCGGCCAATTACTGATTGAGAGAAATGGCTATGGATTAGGCCCTATTAGGATTCATAAGAATAAAAAATGTCCTGAATGTGGAGCAAAAATAAATATAAAAATTTAAAATTCTAAAATGGAATTTTAATTAGAATATAATTTATTACTAAATATTAATAATAAAATGTTTTAAAAATTATTTATTCAAAAAATATATTTGAAGTTTATTCAGATAAACTAACCCTTTCAAACTTCTCTTTCTTTTCTAAAGACTTGGTAGCATCCACTCCCACTTTGGTAGTGGTTCCATCAGGCAATGCTGCCGGATCTAAAGAAGAACCACGGGCCTTAGGAACAATAAGTATGTCATCGTCTCCTTTTACACGAGTGGCTATAGCATATTCCAAATCCTCGGGGTCAAAAATATCAATGTCCTCATCAACTACAACTACATGTTTTAATGAGGGATGCGCTGCTAAAGCGGCCATCATAACATTTTTACCATCGCCCTGAGTCTGTTTTTGAATGGATACTGCAGCATGCAACCAACAGCACCCTCCTTCAGTCAAAACAACGTTTTTAACAGTGGGAACAGTATTTTGAACAGCTTTATAAATTCTTGGCTCTTGAGGCAGGCCCTGCAGCAATCTATGTTCAAATCCAGCAGGTAAAATGGCATGATACATAGCATCATCTTTTATATGCATTTTATCCAGCTCTATCATGGGTTCCTGCCGTATAACATCATAAGTATCTGTTAAATCAACGAATGGTCCTTCATCCGCTCTTTTATTTGCCAAAAGTTTTCCTTCCAATATTATTTCTGCTTCTGGAACTTCTAAATCAGAATTTTCACATTTTAACAGTTTCATATTTCCGTCATGGAAACTGTTGGCCACTTCCATTTCATCAGCAGTAATGGGTATGGATGTAGTGGTGGCCAGTAAAGTCGCGGGATTCATTCCAATGGCAATAGCAATATCCAGATCTTTTCCCAAGGCCTCGGCCCGTTGGTGGTAAGTGTAAAGATGCCGGGGCACTATTCGGACAGTGAGATGATTATCATCCAACACTAGCATCCTATGAATAGAAGCATTTCTAGTTCCACTTTCTGGATCTCGGGCAAAAATAACACCGGCAGTAATATATGGGCCACCATCACGCTGATAATGAGTTATTATAGGAAGTTTACTTAAATTGGCTGGTGAAGTATTATAATTTTCAGAAATTTTTCCAATATTCTGTACTGCTTGTGGAGTTTCCATTCCATGAATGATTCTGTGGGTGATTCCTGCCACATCTGTGTTTAAAGCCCTAGCAATTTTGTCTCTGGTGTTACAAATACCTGAAATGACCGGAATATCTGATTCTTTCACGTTTTCAAGTATAACTGCTTCTTTAGGATGTTCTCTTAATATTTTAGCAGCTTCAAATATGCTAGAAACTTCATTATCTATTCTTACTACTCCAAAATCCTTTTCAATAATTTTTAAAAATTCTTTCATTTATATCACCAGAGCTATTAAATTTATAAGCTCAATTTATGTTATCATATTATTTAAGAGATTATTTTAAGTAATTAATCATCCAAAGTCAGATGATTTACTCTTTAAGCGTTTAACTCTATTTTCAAGTTTTTGATCCCCTATTCCTAGCATTTCAGCAGCTAAAACTGCAGCATTACCACCATTGGCCACACCTACAGTGCCCACAGGAACACCGGGGGGCATATTTACCATAGATAACAATGCATCTAGTCCACCCATCCTCACAGGACAGGGAACACCAATAACTGGTTTTTCGCTTAAGGCCACTACTGCACCAGTAACATGTGCAGAAAGTCCACTTATAGCTATAAATAGTTTAACGTCAGCCATTCTTTCCATATAATCTTCAAATCTTCCAGGATATCTTACAGGGGAAATGACATTCATATCATAGGATATTCCCATTCGCTCCAGAAACATGGTGGTTTTTTTAGCAATTTTCATATCAGAATAGCTTCCAGGAATCACTGCAACCATAGGGGTCTCTGAATCAGAATCTTCTGAAGATGAAACTGGAAACAAACCTTTATCAATATCAGGCATTTCAATATTTACTGGGCTGTAATAGTTTCCTTCAATGTTATTTAATAACTGGTACTCATCCCTTTGAACTTTCTCATAGAAACCCTGTCTAAGGGCAGAAACTCTCTTTCTAACATCTTCGTCATGAATTCCAATAATTTGAGCTGCTAAAAGAGCTCCATTATCTCCCCTATCAATTCCTACAGTAGCTACTGGAGCCGGAAATGGCATTTGTGATGATGCAAAAAGGGCATCTAAACCACCTATTTTAACATCAACAGGAACTCCTACTACTGGTCGATGAGTATTGGCGGCAATCATACCTGGAAGGTGGGCCGATAGTCCTGCAATTCCAATAAATACTTCAACACCTCTAAGAGTTGATTCCAGTACGATTTGTTTCACTTTTTCATGGGTACGGTGGGCAGAAGCTACTCTAATATCATATGCAATCTCTAATTGCTCTAAAATATCCAGAGCTTTTTCGGCTATTTTAAAATCAGACGCACTTCCCAGCAATATCATAACTTTAGGTTTCAATTTTGTTTCACCTGTTTTTGATTCATAGATTATTAATTATTAGATTTGAAAATTACTAACTGCAATTTATTAATTTTATAAGATTTAATGAATTGAATTAATAAAATTTTAGAAATTACTAGTAGCTAATACTGGCTAATTGCTGATTAGTAACTAATAATTTATTATAGTGTAACAAATTATTTAAGTAAGTCGAATAACAACTTAATAATTAAATTCGTATTAAATCATTATAAACATCTATTAATATTAATGAATTCAATGCTTCTCAAAAAACTTATAATGAATCTATCATATGGTTTCAATATACGTTTTAAGAATTTAGCAATTTAATAAAATCTAATATAAGATTTAAATTAAAAATATTTCAGAAGTTTGATTTCAGGAATAAATATAAAATAAATAAAAATTCTATTATATTGATAAATAATATTCATCCAATAATTTTATTAAATTTAAGTAATCAATATTTATTAAAAATAATACGCTTATTGATTTGTAGAGATGAGGTGCACAATTTGTCCTGGCTTATTATGATCATTGTTTTCCTGTTAGCTACCATAAAGAATAATGGTGATGGATCTAACTTACGAGTTTCTGTGGTGATCCCTGCATATAATGAAGAAGGAAACGTAGCTCATGTCGTAAAAACTGCACTCTCCTGTAAATATGTTCAGGAAGTAGTGGTTGTAGATGACGGGTCCTTTGATAATACCTATGAAAAGGCAAAAATAGCAGGGGCCAGCATAATAAGACATACTACCAATCAGGGTAAGGGTGCAGCTCTTAAAACGGGTTTTAAACATTCAAATGGAGATATTGTTGCTTTCATAGACGCTGATTTAGAAAATCTAACCATTAATCAGGTTGATAATATGATCAAACCTATTTTAGAGGGAAAAGCGGATATCACCAAAACTAAATTTAAAAGAGAAGGTGGGAGGGTAACTGAATTAACTGCTAAACCTCTTTTAAATTTCTTTTTTCCAGAAATAAAGTTTGATCAGCCACTTAGCGGACAATTTGCGGCCAAAAGAGTAGCTCTAAATAAAATAAGATTTGAAGAGGACTATGGGGTTGATGTAGGAATTGTACTGGATGCTGATGTTCAGGGTCTTCGTATTAAGGAAGTCGATATAGGTGACATCAAACATCAGATGTCAAATTTAGCGGATCTCAATGTGGTAGCTAACGAAGTGGTGCGAACTATTGTGGATCGGGCTATGGAATATGGTCGTGTGACTATGATGGATTCCATGGGAAAATATATTCGTATGGGCATATTGGGACTTTCTTTATCATCTTTAGGTGTTTTTGGTGTATTTTTTATTAGAGTAATTCCAGCCACTATCTGGATAATAATATCTCTTGTTGGCATGGTATTGGCGATATATTACATATTTAAACTGATTAAAAGGTCTATCCACATGTTAATGCGGCATGAAGGAAGAACTCAGTCACTAAAATCTTTCACATATATGCATTTCCCTATACTGGTATCGGGAATCATTTTGATTGCCATGCTTTCTACACTTTTAGGGGCAGTGCATGTTGATGACGGTAAAATTTCTATAGAACCAAATTCTGGAAATCTAATTATATGGAAGAATTCTTCTGATAATAGAACATTCGATGTTCGTGGCCCTTATACTGTAGACAGTGCATTGGAAAATGAAAATATTAGTATACGGATGTCTGGAGAAGCTATAGCTACTTTAGGACTTAATTATGGGGATAAACTCTATATTGCTGGGCAGGGATATGTTTTGAATCAGCCTCGGCCGGGGGAAGATAATATAATTAGGATACCTCTACAAGCCCGTCAAAGCTTGTATATTGATGTGGGAGATGCCATACAGGATGGAAATCTGCGCAAAGTTTTTAATAATATTTATGCTCAAAAAAATGTTTCTACTGAGGGATCAAATTCCAATAACATTACTCTCCAGGAAGGAATAATAATTCAAAATAATGAAGCAGTAGGTAGAAAGGTTGATATTTATGTTGATAATGAAAAATTGGCCACTACATCGGGTTTAATGGACAATGGATCTTACAATATTTATATCAATGACTTAAAGGTAAAAACCATTCAATTTAATGATAAAAGCAGTTTGAATCAATATTTTGTTCAGTGGGGAACTCATGAGATTAAAATTCAAATAGGAGATTATGTAACTACTGATGTAAAATTTGCACCAGTATCAGTAGGTAAATTTTTAAATTTTAATATCAATGGAACCATTAACTAAAATTAACACTAAACTAATTAACACTTATTGGGATGAGATATTAGATTCCAAAAATATAAAAAATAATTAGTATTTTTTTTTATTTATATGGAATATTTAAATGCTAACAGAAAAGATCTTGATTAGTAAATCCAAAATTAATTTAATTTCAATTTGAAAATAAAATATATTAAAAAATTAATGATAATTAAACAGTAGCATTTATTAATAATAGACTTGCACGGCTTCATCTACATCATCATATAATCCTAATGCTGCTAATGCACCTATTTTTCCATGTGAACCTGTAACTTCGATTAATTCTACTCCTACCTCTTTGGCAACAGCTTCAGCTTCTTCAATAGTTATCATGGATTTTTTAGCTCTTTCAGCATATTCTCTCAATGCTTTAGGAATTGATATACCTTCTAAAACAGCAATAGATGTTTTTTCGGACAATGTTTTTTCTTTTAAAATTTTCTGAGCCTTTTTAATTAATTTATCTTTTTCACCAGGTTTTACAGCAAAGGTGAGCGCAATAGAAACGCAATTTTGAGTTTTATGAGGATTGTGGGGATATAATTGTACAATAACATGATCTAAATATTGAAAACCTTGCTTGGCTAAATCCATACCCATATTATGGGCCATGGTCCAAGTTGCACCTTCATCTTTAGTGTCTGTGTCATCCACACCTATAACCACTTTTTCAAGTTTAGGGGTGATAACTGCTGCCTTTCCCATCTTTGACCCACCTCCTACATCATATAATTCAACTCTTTTTACTCCTTCGGCCATCCCCCGGCACATAGCAGCCCCTACTCCTGCACCAGCTAGTCCCGCATGGACCACACGGACTTCATTTCCTTCTACAGCCACTTCTTCTATTCCTGCTGCATTTATGCTAGCCTTAAGTTCTAGAGGAGTTTTCCCTATCTTAGTAATAAAAACGTGTTTATTCCCGTCTCTATATGATTTTAGGATTAATTCACTGGTTCTTTGATATTGGTGGACTATCCAATGTGAACCAGATAAACAAGGATGATATTCTACGATTTCTACTTGGTCTTGATCAACCATGGTGATAACTTTTTGATAAGGAGCTATCCATGGGTCGTTGAATTTTTCTTTTAGATCTTGAGGAGTCAAAACTTCCATTAAAATGCCTCTAAAATTCTTTAAGAGATTTTATAAGTTAATTTAAATATAGTTGGGTATAAATCCCTAAAATCAACTTTTTTAATTATCTTAAAAATTATATTCTATTTGAAGGTTTAATAAATTTGTGATATTAAAATTAAAAATCTTAATTAATTTCTTTAATCATAAAAAATGTAAAATAATTAAATAGAATTAATTATATTCCATAATAAAATAATATTATAATTTGATTTGAATCAAATTATTTTAAACGGTCACACATCTTAACAACAGCTTCAACAGCTCTTTTACCGTATTCAACTCTCTGATGAGCTTCTATACGTGTCATTCCTGGACCAGAAATTCCTAATGAAACTGGTTTGTCGTATTCCAAGGCTAAATCTGCAATTTTCCTGGAAGCATGCTGTACTACGATTTGATCGTGATCTGTTGATCCTTCAATTACTGCACCTAAGGTGATTACAGCGTCAATATCTTCTTGTTTTAAAAGTTTTTTTATGGCCAGAGGCATGTCAAAAACTCCTGGAACTGTAATTATTTCAGTTATTTCTGAATCTAAAAACTTAGCATGTTCTTTAGCAAGTTCAAGCATCATATGTGTTATATCATAATTAAATTCTGCTACAACAGCTCCAATTCTCACATTAACCATTTAATCTACCTCCAAATTAGATAATATTTATTTTTTTTAACTGATATTATAAAGATATTAATTATTTCACTTTTTACTAAAAATTCTTTTTATTAATATTCATAGGCTATTAATCAGGAATTAAATCCAAAGTAATGCATAAGCTACAGTACTGAATACCATTATAAATATTATAAAAAGAGCTATTGCTTTAGGTCTTTCCATTTTTTACGCTCCAAATGTTTCAGCAATCTCTTCCACGGTTGCGCCTAGTTTCTGGATTTCTTCTGAGGTATTATAATAATGTACAGATGCACGTACAGTTCCGCCCTGTTCATAGGCACCAATGTGTTTTATAGCAGGAATTGCACAGTGATGACCACTTCTTACGCATATTCCCCCTACTTCGTCCAGAATTTTAGCCACATCATGGGGATGCATATTATTAATGTTAAAGGATACAATACCATAAATATTTTGGGGATTTCCATAGCAAGTTACATTTTCTATACTGGCTAAGGATGAATAAAGCTCTTGAGTGAGATTTATACTATGTTTTTCTATTTTATTAAGACCTATTCGATTAATATAGTCAATAGAAGCTCCTAAACCTATAAAACCTGCAATATTTGATGTTCCTCCTTCAAATCTAGCCGGAAATGTTTCTAATTCGAAATCATCTTCTGAAACATCCAGCACGGTTCCACCACCCAGTGATACAGGCTCTAATTCGGAAACTCTTTCCTGGTCGCAGTAGAGAAAACCAGTACCAACTGGACCTAAAGTACCTTTATGTCCAGGGAAAGCTGCAAAATCTGCATTTATGTCCTTAATATCTACTTTCATATGTCCTATGGATTGGGCGGCATCTATTAGATATAATAAATCTTTTTCTCTAGCAATTTTCCCAATTTCATGCACGTCCTGCACAGAACCTATGGCATTGGAAACATGGGTGACTGCAATAAGTCTGGTAGTCTCATCTACCGCTTTTTCAATGGAGGAAGGGTCAACTATTCCATTAGAATCAGCTTTGACAACTTTCAGATTAATTCCTTTTTTTCGAAGATTCAACCATGGTAAAAAATTAGAATGATGTTCTATATTGGGCACAATTACAGAATCTCCCTTTTTAAAACTCAAACCATTAGCCACAATATTTATGGCTTCCGTGGTGTTTTTTGTAAAGATAATCTCTTCTGGAGAGGCATTTACGAATCTAGCAACTTTCTGTTTAGCCTCTTTCATTTTTTGGGTGGCTTTAATTGCCAAAGAGTAAGCTCCTCGTCCGGTATTGGCATTGTAATTGTAAAAGTAATCGCATATGGCCTCTACCACGGGATTGGGTGTAGGGGTTGTGCTGGCGGCGTCTAAGTAAATGACTTTTTCTAAAAGGGGAATATCTGCCCTTACTTCACTAATTTCCATTATAAATTTCTCCATCTGGTGGGAATTAACTAATTATAATTAAATATAGTTTATAATATAATATAATCAATCTAAATCGATTAATACTAATTTAACATTTATACAATTTATTCTTTTTAATTAATTCACATTATTCTTTTCTTTTCATCATAGATACTATAAAATTAACTATTGTTATATTAGTTTTGAAATAAAAAATAAAAAACAGATATAAAATGATTTAAATGTTTTCTAATTTGTTTTTAACTTCAGCGGCCATGGCCATGGTAGAGGATTTACCGCCTAGATCTTGGGTGACTACTTTTCCTTCTGCCAAGGTTTTAATTATAGCGTTTTCCATTTTACGAGCTTCTTCAGTTTCATCCAGATAATCTAGCATTAAAACTGCAGATAACATCATTGCTGCAGGATTAGCAGTTCCTTTTCCAGCATGACGTGGGGCAGAACCGTGTACTGGTTCAAATAACCCTTGATTATCTCCAATATTGGCTGAAGGTATTAATCCTAGTCCTCCGACCAGTCCTGCACCTTCATCAGATAAAATATCTCCAAAGAGGTTGGTGGTAACTATAACGTCGAACATTTCAGGTTTGGTCAGGAAATACATGGCTGTAGCATCCACATAGAAATCATTAGATTCTAATTGTGGAAATTCTTCAGCAACTTTGTAAAAACTGTCTTTAAATACACCATCTGTCTTTTTCAAGACATTGGCCTTGTGCACAGCAGTCACACTTTTTCTTCCGGTCTTAACCGCGTATTCAAATCCAAACCGGGAAATTCTCTCAGAAGCCTTTCGAGTTATTACTCTCTTAGCGATAGCACCTTCGTCAGTTTCTTCTTCCAGACCAATGTACATCCCTTCAGTGTTTTCCCGAACAATTACAAAGTCTAAATTGTCAAATATACTTTTTGTTCCAGGATATGATTTTACTGGCCTTAAATTGACATATAGGTCTAATTCTTGTCTCATTTTAACAATCACATCTGCAGCGGATTCACCTGCAGCTCCAAATAAACAGGATTGAGAATCTTTTACGATATCAATTGTTTCTGGGGGTAGTGGTATTCCACTGACTGCTTCGTATTCGTCACCGGCTTCGGCAAATTCATAATCAAAATCAAGATCAACAGCTTCTAAAACATGGAGGGTCGCTTCCATTACTTCTTTTCCTATTCCGTCTCCGGGAATAACAGATATTTTGTACATAATAACACCAAGTGTTTAATTTTATTATTTAAAGCTTAAATTAGCATTATTTACTAATTTAATCAATCATAATCAATTTATTGTTAATTTTTAATTAATTTAATTCAATTATTAAATTAAAGAATGAATGGGTTATTCCATTTGTTCTTTAACATAAGGGATTAAACCACCTTTATCAAGAATTTCTAGCATGAATTCAGGTAATTTTTGGAATTTATATTCTTCTCCAGTTTCTACCTTGTGAATAACTCCTTTGTCCATATCCACTTCGATTTTATCTCCAGTTTCTAAATGTTTAGATATTCCTGGAGCTTCTAAAAGTGGAATTCCTACATTTATGGAGTTTCTGTAGAATATTCTGGCGAAGGATTCAGCAATAACTGCTGAGATTCCAGCACCTTTGAAAGCTAGTGGGGCGTGTTCACGAGATGAACCACATCCAAAATTCTTTCCACCTAATATGAAATCTCCTTCATTAACTTTATTGTGGAAATCAGGGTCTAAACCTTCCATAACATGCTTCGCAAGTTCTTTAGGATCTATAACTACTAAATAACGTCCAGGAATTATGATATCTGTATCAATATCATCTCCGAACTTCCATACGTTTCCTTCCATAATAAACACCGCTATTGTTTTTATTTGTTCTATTTAGTCCTATTTTCCTTTTTTAGCATCAGAGTTTAATTGAGCTGTAGATTGAATAATAGGATTTTATATTAAACTTATTAATTAAAATTTAATATTTCTAGGATCAGTAATCTTTCCAGTAATTGCAGAAGCTGCAGCTACAGATGCGGAAGATAAGTAAACTTCTCCTTCAGGACTGCCCTGTCTACCTCTGAAGTTCCGGTTAGATGTGGATAAACTGACTTCTCCAGGCCCTATAAGTCCTACATGACCTCCTAAACACGGTCCGCAGCACGGATTGGTCACCAGTGCACCGGCATCTACAAAGGTATTCATAAGTCCTTCATCTAATGCTTTGGTATAAACTTCTCTGGAAGCAGGTATTATCAGCATTCGAACGCTATCTGAAACTTTATTTCCTTTTAATATTTTGGCAGCATCCCTTAAATCACTTATACGGCCATTAGTACAGGAACCTAGGAATACTTGGTCTATTTCAATTCCATCTACATCACTAACTGGTTTTACATTATCCACATGATGAGGACAGGCAATTTGAGGTTCCAGTTCATTCACGTCAATGTGTATGGTTTCTAGAGACGGAGCATCTAAATCACTTTTCATTACTTCATAGCTTTTATTAGATCGTGCATTGACATATTGCAGGGTTTTTTCATCAGGTTCAACTAATCCAGTCTTTCCACCCATTTCAATGGCCATGTTACAGAGAACCATTCTGTCAGACACATTCATCTCTTTAACAGTGTTTCCTGCAAATTCACAGGCCTTGTAAGTGGCTCCATCTGCTCCAATTTGACCGATGATGTTCAATACCACATCTTTGGCAGACACATAGTTCTCTAGGGTTCCTTCTATTTCAAATCGAATGGTTTCTGGAACCTTAAACCATAGTTGGCCAGTAGAAAATACCATGGCCATGTCTGTTGATCCTATTCCTGTAGAAAAGGCTCCTAATGCTCCGTGAGTACAAGTGTGGGAATCAGTCCCTACAATTACTTCTCCCGGAACTACATGCCCCTTTTCAGGAAGTACTTGATGACATACTCCTTCACGTACGTCGTAAAAATTTTTTATTCCCTGCTCTTTTACAAACTGGCGCATTAATAAATGGTTATTAGCCGCATCCAGAGAATCTGCTGGGACTTGATGATCGAAGACTATCACTATTTTTTCAGGATCCCACACCTTGGGGGTCCCTATTTTTTCAAAAGACTCTACTGATAATGGTCCAGTGAGGTCGTGTGTCATGGCCACGTCAATGTTGGCCATAACAATTTCTCCAGCTTCTGATTCTTTTTTACCGGCGGATTTGGCCAGTATTTTTTCTGCCATGGTCATGGACATTTTACAATCCTCCTTATTTTCATTTT
>CAYUFT010000056.1:0-14409 GCA_964444115.1 uncultured Methanobacteriaceae archaeon | reverse complement strand
TAACTACCTATACGGTCAATAATACTTGCTGCAACCACATAATCTGCAGATATACCTGCCACTGCAAAAAGTGCTACCAGTGTGGCCTCCCTAATTCCCAGTGATCCGGGGATAAGTGGAAGAAGTGAAATCAAAACTCCGACTGTATAAATAATTACTAACGGAAGTAGAGGAGGTTGAATCCCTACTGCCCAGAAACAAACATAAAAACGGACCATATCAAGGCCCCACATTCCAAAAGAAAGAAGAAAACCTATTAAAAGAACTTTTCTATCTTTTAAGGCCATGGCAAATCCTGTGGTAAACCGATTAATATAAAATATCAATTTTTCGCTTATTTCTGAGAAAGTAATTTCTTTACGAGTTAATTTCGAAAAGAAAGGAAATACTGAACGGGCTACAGACAATGTGATTCTTTGAGCAATATCTTTGTTGATTCCAGCATAAATTATCACACTAAAGAATACTATGCACAAAATAATAAGCACCGTTACCAGAACCCGAGTCCAAATAGAGATATCCCAGGTCAAAATCAATATTGCCGCCAGAACAGATATAATTATAAATGGTAAAAATTCAAAAACCCTGTCTGCAGTTGAAGATGCGAATCCAAGCTCAAAAGGAGTTCCCTTAACTTCTCTTAAAATGTATGCTCTTAATGGTTCTCCTCCAGCAGCACCCGGAGTTATATTATTCCCAAACAAGCTAGCAAATAGCATTACCATTAAACTAGTAAACTTAGGTGATTCATCTATTACATCAAGTATTAGCTTCCATCTTAAAGTCCATACAAGTGTTATAAATGCTTCTAAAATAAAACTAAGGGCCAAAAGCCAGTAATTAGTTTTTTGAAGTGCAGTTATAATCCCATCCAACCCTGCAAGAGCAGTAACTATGAATACAATTATGGCCGCAGCTATAAACGAAAGAATAATTTTCTTTTTATGTTCACGGATAAATCCCAGAACATCTTCTTGCTCGACCTCGTTTTCTATAGGAGACATTTAAACACCACTCATAATAATATTGCATAGTATTATAACATATGCACATCCAAAATGAATTTAGCAAATTAATTGGTCAGTAAATCCATTTAAGAATCATTTAAGATTAATTAATTTAATTTTAAAATTTCTAATAGAGATTTTCCATCATTTATTTGATTAATTATCCTTTTTTCAGAATTTTTAATTTCCCATAATGTTTTTATTGTATCATCAAAAATATTTTGAGGAATTACAACAACACCACATTCATCACCAAATATATAATCTCCAGGATTAACTTTAATTCCATTTAAACAGAGATCAACATTTATTTTTCCATTTAAGAGAGGTTTTCCAGCATTAGGAACAATTTTCTTTGAAAAAACAGGATAATCCATATTTTTTATGGCATCAAAGTCCCTGCAAGCCCCATTAATTATTGTACCAGAAATTCCTTTCTTTTGTGCTGCTTTAGACGTTAACTCGCCCCAAATCGCAGCTTTATCACCTTCAACATCAATAATAATGACTTCTCCTATTTTAGCTTCATCAATTGCCTTAACTGAAGTTCCCCAATCAACATCATTAGTTTGTACAGTTAAAACCCTTCCAAATGTTTTTTTACCATTAACCGATTTCACATAAGGTATAACCCCATTAGATCCATTAATTTTTTGTAAAGCATCTGAAATTTGAGGAGTAGAAATAAAATCCAGATTTTTATCCATATTTACTGAACCAACTGCCTTCTTTACTGCATCAAAGAAACTTTCAAAACTGTGAAATTCAGATTCATCTATTTGAGATTCTATTTTAGAAACATTTGGTTCTGAATTTTCGAGTTTTGTTTTATTAGAAAACTTCCTCAGTAAAGAATTAGGAGAGATTTTTGAATTTTTATGGGACTTATTATTTTTTACTGACATTAAATTAGTCCTGAGGTGTAGTGACCTCTTCAACCATGGTGCGACCAGCTACAACTTCATCTACACTGTGAATAGAACCACCATAATCTTCAATAGCATTGGAAATTTCTTCAAAATTAAGGTCATTTCCTTGAATAGTTACCTTAATATTCTCTGTTTCCTTGTCAATTTCCATTAAAGTTATGTTTACTCCTTCTACACCACCCAATTCACTTAAATATTTAGCATAGTATGGAATAATTGGATCATGAGGTTTCAATATGTCTAAAACAATTCTAATTAGGCCTTTTGCCACGTATATTTCCTCCAAATAATTATGAATAAGAATTCTTAATATAATCTTCTTAATAAAGTATTTTACTAATTTTATAGATAATGATTATTATAACTCTATTATGAATATTGTATGATACAGTTAATTAATTCTTTTTATTAATTAGGTTAGTAAATTTTACAGATTTAAAATAATTCTACTTTATTAAAATTGAGATACTCAACTTTGAATTAATAGAATACAAAATATTATTAAAATATAACTGAATTATTATATTAATTGCCATTGCCCAATTAAAGAACAAGGATAATTATTTTATGATTAATTTTATTAAAAAATTTTTATAATAGAATTAAGCCCTTGAAAAAGTTTTAAAGTCTTAATAAAGTCACGTATAGTCAATTAAAGTTAAATACATTCCTAAATCTTTTTTTTCAGTTTCATTAACACATCTACAATTTTATATATGAGTTTAGGCATAATATTTGGTAGATACTATTACAGTCATCAAAAGGATTTATTTAACATGAGTTTTAGGAAATTATTACGTTTAAATGAAGAACTCGAGGAATTAAAATATTATGGTGAACAAGGAGTACCCATATTAATAGAGGGTAAAAAGGACGAAAAAGCCCTTAGAGAACTGGGAATTAACGCTAATTTTATGAAAGTTTCTGGATCTCCCCTAAATCTCTTTGAAATTGCCGAAATAGCGGCAGAATCATCACCCCAAGTAATTATTCTTACCGATTTTGATAAAAAAGGAAATCAATTAGCTAAAAAACTATCAAAAGATATTCAAGGTTTGGGATCATACCCAGATATGCAAATAAGGCGCAGAATCATGGGAATGACCCGTAAATATATCAAAGACATACAGAGTCTTCCTAAACATATTAATAAGCTGGAACTTGATGTTTATCCTTCTGGATGCTGTTGGTGATCACTGTTATCCATCTGTAATTTTTAGAATCAAACATTACAGATCATCTAATAATTGATAACTAAATTATCCCTGCAAGTATCTAAGTAATTAGGGAGGCTTAACATGGGAAAAGCAGAAGAAATAAGTACAACTAAGTATCTCATTCACGCTCAAATTAATGCTAATGGAATCGTGGAAAAGCCTGACGTGGTTGGTGCCATATTTGGCCAAACTGAAGGACTTTTAAGTAACGATTTGGATCTAAGAGAACTACAAAAAACTGGGAGAATAGGTCGAATTAAAGTAAATATTACCTCCCGAGGGGGTCGATCTAAAGGGGAAATAGTTATACCTTCCAGTCTAGACCGAGTAGAAACCGCCATATTAGCTGCATCTTTAGAGACTATAAACCGAGTAGGACCCTGCGAGGCCTATATTCAAGTTTCTAAAGTAGAAGATGTTCGTGCAGTTAAAAGGAAAAAAGTAGTGGATCGGGCAAAAGAAATCTATGCCGGAATGATGGATGAAGTCACTCCTGAAAGTCTGAAAATGATTGAAGAAGTGAAAGAGGCCATGCGTATCCATGAAATAACCGATTTTGGGGATGAAAAACTCCCTGCAGGTCCAAATGTCCATACTTCAGATGCTATTCTAGTAGTAGAAGGTCGATCTGATGTTCTAAATCTTTTAAAACATGGAATTAAAAATGCAATTGCTGTGGAAGGCGTAAGTGTTCCAAAGACTGTGGCCGACTTAACCCGTAAAAAGACCGTTACTGCATTTGTAGATGGTGATAGGGGTGGAGAACTGATTTTAAAAGAACTTCTCCAAGTAGGAGAAATTGACTACGTTACTCGAGCTCCTAGAGGAAAAGAAGTGGAAGATTTGGGTAAAGACGAGATTATGGTAGCTCTTAGAGATAAAATGCCAATAGAACAAATGTTCCATGATTTAGGTATTAAAGTAGAGCCTAAGAGTGAAGATAAAATGGTGGTTCTCAAAAACATTCTAGCCGAGCTAGAAGGTTCTGGAAATGCTGAGATATTAGATGACGCTTTAAACATCTTAAAAGAAGTTAAAGTAGAAAATTTATACGATGAATTAAAAAGAATCAATAACCACCCTTACGCTGTAGTTTTTGATGGCGTAGTTAGTCAAAGACTTCTTGATATTGCTCATGAGAAAGGTATTAAACATATAGTTGCCATTCGATCTGGGGAAATTGTCAAAAAGCCTGAAAAAGTGAAATTAATAACTCGCTAATTTAATAAATAAGATTTATAATCTTATATTAAATATTTTTTTAAAAAAAGAATATTTCAACAACGGAAGATTTCTTCCAAATTTTATTTTTATAATTTTTTAATAGCTAAATTCAAAATTAAACTTTAACTGCTAAAATATTCCATTCATGCTTTAAAACAAAAATATCATTAATAATGAAAAAAATTTTGAAGGAAATTATAGATAAATTGTACTAAATAATGCAAAAAGAAGGCATCAAAATGTACATCAATATCAAAAACAGTCTGGAAAATATTGAAACCACAAAAGATATTATTATTCCTAAAGATCCTCTTGAAAGAGTTATAGGGCATGAAGATATAATTCAACTTGTTAAAATTGCAGCAAAACAAAGAAGAAATCTTTTACTGGTAGGCCCTCCGGGAATTGGAAAATCTCTTATTGCACAAGCCATTTCTTTTCATTTAACTCAACCTTCTGAGGAAATAAGTGCAGTTCACAATCCTGAGCGGCCAGAACGTCCTTTTATAGAAATTAAAACTCGTAAAGAGATTGCTGAAGATAGAGTTACAATTGAAAAGGCAGAAGGGGAATTTATAGATCCTAAAAATGTTCCAGATGCTGTTTCCGAACGATTAGGATTTAAATGTATGCACTGTGGAGATTATAATAGTGTCTATGAAAGCATATGTCCTAATTGTGGAGGGGACAAATTCTCACATATAAATGCCCGACGAAAACATTTGGGAGACCTTTTAGGCATGTTTGAAATGAGTTCCGGGCCAGTAAACATTCCTCAAGATAGAATAACTACTACTCGTGAAATAAATGGTCGAGAAGAAGTAGTGATTTACGAGAGGCTGGGCGGGGATCAGATTAAAGTTCTTGATCAGAAGGCCCTGGAAAAAAGAAGAGAGTTAGTGGATGAAAAACCAATGAACGTGGTAGTTCCTCTTAAAAGAAAATTCTTCATTCAGGCCACCGGGGCCAGTGAAACAGAATTACTGGGGGATGTTAGACATGATCCATATGGGGGACATCCTGATCTTGGAACTCAGCCTTACGAACGTGTAGTTCCGGGAGCAATTCATGAAGCTCATGAAGGAGTTTTGTTTGTAGATGAAATAGTTCATATTTCCCACTTGCAGAGATTTATTCTTAGTGCCATGCAAGATAAGGTTTTTCCAATTGTAGGGAGAAATCCACAAAGTGCAGGAAGCTCAGTTAGAGTAGAAAACGTTCCATGTGATTTTATTTTTGTAGGTGCATGCAATATAGCTGATTTGAAGCATATACTACCCCCACTAAGATCACGTATCCAAGGAGAAGGATATGAAATCTTAATGAATACAACCATGCCTATTAATGAGGAAAATGAAGCGAAAATAGCCCAATTTGTGGCCCAGGAAATAGAACTCGATGGAAAAATCCCTCATGCAACATTAGGAGCTATTGAGATTCTGATTAGAGAAGCCAAAAAACGAGCTAAAATCATCGATGATAAAAATGATTCATTTACCCTTCGATTAAGAGATTTAGGAGGAGTAATTAGGATGGCTGGAGATATGGCAGTTATGAACCAAGACCAATATATAACTCAAGAACATATGAAGTTAGCTGCTAAAAAGGCAGTATCCATTGAAGATCAGATTATTCAAAGATATCAAACTTATGAAAATGCATTGCAAAAAGATCTAACTAGCTCCCAGCAATCAGTTAATCCCCATAATAAGAAATATCAAAGTGAAAACGTTGACCGTAGTTATATGTAGAAATTTGAGGAAAAGTTATTTATAAAAAATAATATAAAGACATATTATAACTACAATAGCCTATCTAAATAATCAAATAGTTCAACATTGCATAAGAATAAGTTGAGTAATTTGAATTTAATATTATATTAAACTGATGCACTTTATAATGAATAAATACATCAAAATGTATTTAATGATAAATATGAGTGTTATGGAATATTGTAAATAAATAAAAATGTCTGATATGATGAATCCCTATTCCCAACAAATTGGCAGAACATCTACAGTAGATTCTGGAAGTTTTCAGCAGAATTTTCCTGCAGAGTCTAGTGATGGCAAGAGAAAAACAGTTCTAGAGGTCTTTGATTTTCCAGATATGATTGAAGAATACCTTATAGAGCTTGAAATCAGAAATTATTCGAGAAATACCATTAAAACCTATAAATCAATTGTAAATAATTTTTATAAATTCTTATTAACTGAAAAAGATCTTTATGATGATAGAAGAGTTCTAAGATCATTCAAAAGATATATACAATACCTTAAAAGAGAAAAAAATGTTTCTCAAAACTACATTTACTTAGTTACAGTTGTAGTTAAGAAATTCTTTGAATTTAATGATATTGATTTTTTAAAGGATGTTAAAACACCTAAAAGAACCAAATCCCTGCCTAAATCACTCAATGAAAGTGAAGTGATAAAATTAATCAATGCTGTAAACTGTGATGGGCCCAAAGAGGGAGATTCAGCCCTTCAAACCAGCAATAAACTCAGAAACAGATTAATATTGGCATTACTTTACTCCTCAGGACTTAGAGTATCTGAATTAGTTTCATTAAGACTTGATGATGTTGATTTAGAGGATAGAACACTTAGAATTCGAGGAAAAGGTGAAAAAGATCGTATTGTGCTTTTTGATGAAGAAACCCAAGTATTAATAGATACTTACATAAAAGTTAGGTTCCATCAAGGAGAACACCTATTTTTGAATAGATTTGGGAATCATTTAACCCCACGGTATGTTCAGATGATGATAAAA
This sequence comes from uncultured Methanobacteriaceae archaeon, assembly GCA_964444115.1. Lineage (GTDB taxonomy): Archaea > Methanobacteriota > Methanobacteria > Methanobacteriales > Methanobacteriaceae > UBA349. The sequence goes on along the minus strand of CAYUFT010000056.1, from coordinate 7,260 downwards.
AACTATGCGGGTATGGCCGGCATAAAAAAGAGAGTTACACCCCATATTCTAAGGCATTCTTTTGCAACTCATCTGTTAAAGAACGGTGTGGATATTAGAGCTATTCAACAATTATTAGGACATTCTAACCTGTCTACAACCCAAATCTATACTAGTGTGGATATGCAAACCCTTAGAAATGTATATGACCGGGCAAAGCTTCAATAAAAATAATTACATTTATTTAATTTTTCTAATTTTAAAAATTTATTATTTATAAACATTGAAGAAATAATTATTAAAAATACTAAATTAATTATCATCTTTATAATCTAATTTTACCCGTTCAGTGTATCTTAATTCTTCAAAATTAATTTTAAAAGAAGTACCTTCAGTTCCATCAAATTCCACAGAACCACCCAATTGTTTAATAAGTGTGTTAACCATTCTAAATCCAAAAGATCCTTTACAAGGGAATTCAACATCAGAAGGGATTCCCGCACCATTGTCACTTATGGAAAGAGCATATCTACCTCTTTTATCAGTGCGAAGCTCAATCAATATTTCTCCTTTTTCAATTTCAGACAAATTTAAAAAAGCATGCTTTAGGGAATTACTGAGAATTTCATTAATAATCAGTCCACAAGGAATAGCTGTTTCTACATTAAGAAAAACATCATCGGAATTAATATTAATATTAATATTTGGATCTTTTTTATAAGAACTGGATAACTGAGAAGCTAGACCAACCAAATAATGATTAAAATCTATGCTAGATAAATCATCAGACTGATAAACTCTTTCATGAATCATGGACATTGATTTGAGCTGGTTGACATAATCTTTGAAAAAATCATGGACTCTTTCATCTTTAAAATATTTTGATTGTAGTGAAAGAAGACTGATAATAATTTGAAGATTATTATTAACCCGGTGGTGAATTTCACGCATTAATGTCTCTTTTTCATTCAGAGATTTTTCCAAGTATTTATTGATTGCTTTTTGCTGTATAAGTTGAAGACGACTCTTACGGGCTTCATGTTTATACAATGCCATTTCAATATTAATTTGAAGGTCTCTTTCTTTGAAAGGTTTAAGTATGTATCCATAAGGTTCTGTCTTTTTGGCCCTTTGCAATATTTCTTTATTACTGTATGCGGTTAGGTAAACAACAGGAATATCATACCTTTCAGAAATTTTCTGAGCAGTTTCAATCCCATCCATTTCACCTTCCAACATAATATCCATTAAAACAGAATCAGGGCAGTATTCTTCTATTTTTAGAAGAGCCTCTTCACCAGATGGAGTAATAGCTGGAACATGATAACCTAAATCTTCCAGAATCAATTTTATATCCTGGGCAACTAGTTCTTCATCTTCCACAATAATTATTTTTTCATTTGCCATTAGGTATTCTTCCCCTGTAATTTAATTCCTGAAAACTAATTTTAAATCTAGTCCCATTAGATCGATCAATAACCATTTCACCATTTATTCGCTTACTGAGATGTTGAACCAATTCTAAACCAAAACTATCGATTTTATCCAGATTTAATTGAGAAGGTAAACCCTGACCATCATCAGCTACATTAAGGATAATTTTATTATTTTCCAGGTCTTTACTAAGGCCCACATAAATTTCCCCATTTTCAGATGGTTTAAAAGCATGTTTAAGTGAATTAGTCAAAAGTTCATTAACAATAAGACCACAAGAAATAGCAGTTTCAATATTCAATTTAACATCATCTAATTCCAATTTTAATTTTATTTTACTGGAGTCCGTAGGGAAAAAGTGGAAAAGATCACCAGTTAAACTTTTTAGATAATCTGAAAAGTCAATACATCCCATATCTTGAGATTGATATAATTTTTCATGCACCAAAGCTATGGAACTAACCCTATTCTGGCTTTCTCTGAAAATTTCTAAAGCCTCTGGATCATTAATATGATAAGATTGAAGTCTAAGTAAGCTGGAAATAACTTGTAAATTATTTTTTACTCTGTGATGTATTTCCTGTAAAAGTAACTCTTTCTCTTTTAAAGATTCTTTTAATTTATCTTCTGCAATTTTACGACGAGTTACATCTTGTTCCGTTCCAATAATACGTAAAGCTTCCCCGTGATCTCCATGAATAACTTCACCATGGGAAGAAACAAATCTAACATCATCATTAGGACGAGATATCCTATATTCTGCGGAAAAAGGCCTTAAATTATCTAAAGAATTATTTATACTGTCCGAAACAGATTTCTGATCATCAGGATGAATTCGGTCCATGAACGACTCATAATTAGCATCGAAATTTTCTTTTTCAATACCCGAAATTCTATAAAATTCATCAGAACAATCCATAGCGCCGGAATGAATATTCCATTCCCAGCTTCCAATATGGCCTATTTTTTGGGCCTCCATTAGCTGCCAGTGGCTTTTTATTAGTTGTTCTTCAGCATTTTTACGTTTTTGTTGTTCTTTAACCTCTTCTATGGCCCTTTTAATTGCTGGAACAATTTTAGAAAGGTTACTTTTTAGAACATAATCTGTAGCACCATTTTTAAGAGCATCTACTGCAAATTCTTCACCAATAGTTCCACTGACAAATATAAATGGTACTTCGGAGCACTTCTCTTTGGCGATTTCCATGGCAGAAATACCATCAAAATGAGGTAAAGAATGGTCAGCTAAAATTAAATCAGGTTTAAACTCATTTATTTCCCTTATAAAATCTTCTTCAAGTTCTACCGTCCTTGAATTGAAATTAATACCTGATTTTTTTATTTCACGCTCCATTAACTCCACATCAAATGGAACATCCTCCAGTATCAATATATTATAAGTTTTCATGGTCTCAGATTAGTTGTATTCTTATTCAAAAGACTATATAAATCGATTTAATTCTGATTCTTAACAGATAATTATGAACTATTCATCACACAATTATTTTCCTTAATTAATTAATTAATTGTTAATGGGATTACTAAATATGTAAATTATAAATAATATTTGATGATTCATATTAAATTATAAAATTTGGTTAAATTATTTAATTTTTAATTAATTCATTTTAATCTAATTATTATTTAATTTTTAATTAAGTTATTTAAATAATTATATATTGAATTTTAAAAAAATGTTATTAATAAATAACATTCTAAAATGAATTATTATTTAATTAGGGAATAACATAAACATTATAACAAATCCATTAACTAATTAATTTGATTTATTTTCAAACATTTAAAAATTGAGGAGGAGTTATTTTGAGAAAATATCAAACCCCTAATTTAGTAGTTAGTAAATGTATAGAATTTGAATCTTGTCGTTATAATGGACTTATAATTGCCAGTCCACTTATTAAGAAATTAAAAGATTATGTTAATTTTATCCCTGTTTGTCCGGAAGTAGAAATAGGTTTAGGAATACCCCGAGACCCCATTCGATTGGTAGAAATAAATGGAGAAATCAACCTCATACAACCTTCAAAGGACCTTAATTTAACTCAAAATATGGAAGAATTTTCCAGCTCATTTTTAAGCTCATTAACCGATATAGATGGTTTTATTTTAAAAAATAAGTCCCCTTCATGTGGTGTAAAAGCTGTTAGAGTCTACCCACATCCAGGAAATTCTCGGCCAAAAACAGACGGCATAGGCCTTTTTGCAAACTCTGTTTTTAATAAATTTCCATATACTCCGGTGGAGGATGAAGGGCGTTTAAGAAATTTACAAATAAGAGAAGATTTTTTAACCGCAATTTACACTTTATCTGACTTCAGAAATGTGAAAAAAAGTCAGGAAGTTTCTGAATTAATTGATTTCCATAGCCAAAATAAATTTTTGCTAATGGCCTATAATCAAAATATTATGAGAGAAATGGGAAAAATTCTTGGTGAGCAAAAAAATTATTCTAAAGAGGAACTATTCACCAAATACGGACAAATGTTAGGTAAAAACCTGAAAAAACCTCCAGAAATTCCTTCAAATATTAATGTACTGATGCATGTTTTTGGATATGTCTCAGATAAACTTAATCACGAAGAAAAAGCATTTTTCTTAGATTCTCTGGAAAAATACCGAAATGGAATAATACCATTATTATTATGTCTTATTCTGCTAAAATCTTGGGTAATTAGATTTGATAAAGATTATTTAGTCCAACAGACATTTTTTCAACCATATCCTCCTGAATTAATGCCAGTTACTGCAATAGAACGATAATATAGAACTATGATAATTAAATAATACTGATAATATGATAATATGATCATAGGGATAACTATGATGGTTTTTTAGGTCTTGATTTAATGCAACTTTTAATGCAAGTAAATAAGAAGGTTAAAACTTGATTCATAATGAGAGAATAGAATATTTGAATTCAAATACCTTTCAAAAAGGAGATTACATCCTTTACTGGATGCAAGCATCTCCGAGAAGCCATTATAATCATACATTAGAATATGCAATTGAAAAAGCTAATGAAATAGAAAAACCACTTATCACTTATTTTGGAATCAATGAAAATTTTCCCAACGCAAATTATAGGCATTATTATTTTTTAATTCAAGGGCTGAAAGAAACTGAATTATTTTTAGAAAAAAGGAATATTCCTATGGTTTTATTGCAAGAAAATCCCGCACAGGGTGCTATTGAACTATCAAGAAATGCAGTATTGACCATTACTGACATGGGTTACTTAAAAATTCAAAGAGAATGGCGAGAAAAAGTGGCTTCTGCCATTAAATGTCCTTTGATTCAAGTAGAAACTAATGTAATAGTGCCTGTTCAAACAGCATCCCCTAAAGAAGAATATTCAGCAGGAACTATTAGAAAAAAGATTCAGCGCGAATTAGATTATTTTATGGTCCCACTAAAAGAAAGATCGCTTGAAAAAAGTTCTTTGGATTTTGATTTAAATACTAATTCAAAATTAGATTCTAAAAAATTCGACCTTGAAAACTTGGAAAAATCTATTAAAAACCTGAAATTAAAGGAGGATATAAGTCCTGGCATTTTCCAAGGAGGTACGAATAATGCTTTGAATTTGTTTAATTCCTTTGTGGAAAATAAACTCGATAAATTTGAAGACTTAAGAAATGACCCTTCAGAAGATTATCTATCAAATATGAGTCCTTACCTCCATTTTGGCCAAATTTCACCATTATATTTAGCATTGGAAGTTTCTAAAATAGAAAGTCCGGGAAAAGATTCTTTCCTGGAAGAATTAATTATAAGAAGAGAATTAAGCATGAATTTGGCCCATTACAATGATAATTACGATAGATTTGATTGTTTACCTGATTGGGCCAAGAAAACATTGCTGGAACATCGAAATGATATTAGAGAGTATAGTTACACTTTAGAAGAACTAGAAACTTCTAAAACACATGATCCTTACTGGAATGCCGCTCAAAAGGAGATGGTGGTTACAGGAAAAATGCATGGCTATATGAGAATGTATTGGGGTAAAAAAATTTTAGAATGGGCTAATGATCCCCAGAATGCATATGATATCGCAATATATCTAAATGATAAATATGAAATTGATGGAAGAGATCCCAATGGATATACTGGTGTTGCATGGTGTTTTGGAAAACATGATAGGGCCTGGAAGGAAAGAGAAATATTCGGAAAGGTTCGTTACATGAATGCCAATGGACTAAAAAGAAAGTTCAAAATAGAAAAATATGTAGATCGAGTTAATCAACTAGAACAAAAATAGAAACTATCTACTTCAATTAATATGCCATATTATTATTTTTATCTAATCAGTTTCTTTATTCAGTTTTATTTTAGTTTTATTTTAGTTTTTTATATTATTTCAAATAAGTTCTAAAATTTAATAATAAGATTATAATTTATTAATTCATAATCTTAGAATAACAGAATTATTATCAATTGATACATTTTTAAAATAAAGTTTTTATAATACTGTCACCTAATTAATTAAGGAAGTATATTCTTCCTATTTTTAAATTACTAATGAATTTGATAAAAATTTTGGAATAATTATTAGCTTAATTAAATGAATTGAATAAGCACATCCAAAATATTGGAGGATTTGAATTGAACGTAACATTAAATAATTATTATAAAAAACGTTTTGACTTTTTTAAATGGAGGAGTCATCAATCACTGGCTTATAAAGCAGTTATGGCATTTTTTATGGCCTGTATAACTGGAATGATGGCCCAAATAATAATTCCATTGCCCTGGACTCCTGTACCAATAACCGCCCAAACATTCGCAGTTTTAATAGCAGGAATAGTCCTCGGAAGATACTGGGGAGGATTAAGCCAGATTATGTATATTGGTATAGGAATATTAGGAGTTCCATGGTTTACACAAATGTCTGGAGGCCTGGATGTTCTTTTAGGTGCCACTGGAGGTTACTTGATTGGATTTGTATTAGCTTCCCTTTTCTTAGGCCATTTTGCAGATAAGTACATCCGAGCAAGAAGTTTCACCACTATGTTTGGACTCATGATTTTTGCCAGCTTCGTTTTAATTTATGTTCCAGGACTAATTGGTCTGGGACTATGGTTATCTACAACCACCAGTGGTTTTCCTGGAATCTGGCAGTTACTGGCCATGGGATTAATTCCATTTGTTATAGGGGATTTAATTAAAGTTGCTGGAGCTTCTGCATTTACAAAAGTTATAATGCCTAAAGAACCCTTTGAGGGAGAAGTAGATATTGAGCAGTCAAAAAATTGGAGAGTATTCTGATAACATTCATATCAGAGCACATCATCTCCTTTGCATCCAGGGATTTCAGGGAAAAGGATACAGTGCAGATTTTATAAATAATATGGATCAAATCATATATTTTTTAAATGAAGGCCTAACTGAGGGCATCTCTAAAAAAATAAAAGTTATTAATCATGGCGATAACATCTGCACTCACTGTCCACACCTAGAGAAAACTCACTTAGAAAAAAATATTTGCTCACAATTTCCGGAATCTGAAAAAAGAATTAAAGAAATGGATGATTTGACTATAAAATTATTAAAACTAGAATGTGGTCAAGAATACAATTATAAAGATATTCTCATAAGAATAAACGAGATTATTAGTTTTTCTCAAATAAAAAATATTTGTGGCCATTGCTCTTGGAATAAAGACTGCTTATTTTATTTAAAATTTATTTAAAATTGAAAATAATTGATTTTTTGAATTTCATTATTGATTTTTTACGGATTTTTATGATTATAAAAATTTATAAGTTTTTAAGATATTTACAAAATATCTATTTAATTTTATTAAATTCACGATTATTTTAATTT
>CAYUFT010000055.1:0-14527 GCA_964444115.1 uncultured Methanobacteriaceae archaeon | reverse complement strand
ATCCTGGTGATGAATTAACTGAAAGAGCAATTGAATTCTGTGACAATATTGGTGCTAATAATATTGTATTTAAAATGCAGGATTATGCAGATGTTAATCCTTTACTATCTCCATTTATACTAGTAGTTCCTTTGGAATGGTTTGTTTATTATCTGGCTCATTTCAATGGAGAAGATCCGGGTAGTACCAGGCATATTGGGAAAGTTAGATACTAATTTACTCAGTTTAGCAAAATATGAGTAAAATATTTTAAAATAAATCTTTTTATTCATATTTATAAAATGAAAATTTCGCATAATTCTTTTTTTTAAAAGTTTACTTTTTTATTTCTAAATTAAAAGTAATTCAAATAAAAGAATTTTAATATTTCTTTTGGAATGAAATCTCAGAAATAAATAATTTCTAGGATTAAATCCATTTTAAGCTTATTTTAAAATAAATATAAAATAAAATATTATTATTATTATTATTAATTGTCCTTATAACCATTCTGTGATGGTTTTGCAATGAAAACCCACTTCTAAATAATTAATGTGAAACTAATTTTAATCAATTTCAACATTAAATTTCTTTTTTTCGGCTTTAGGAAGATTTATTGTTAAGACACCGTTTTCAAAGTTAGCCGATGCTTCTTTTACAATAACTGGTGCTGGCAAATTAATTGATCTTAGTGCTTCTCCGTATTTCCGCTCTTTTCTCAGGTAGCTGACACCTTCAACTTCTATTTTTTCCTCAAATTTAGCACTAATGGTTAAATTACTTTCAGCAAGTTCTATATTTATCTTCTTTGTTAACTCCGGAAGATCAGTTTTGACGGTTATTATTTCCCCAGATTCAATAAGGTCAATATTGAGCTTAGAAGGAACTTTTTTACCATATTCTGAGATTTTATTTTCTAAATCTACTTGCATTTCTTTAATGTTTTTAACCACGTCATCAATCATTTTCTCAGTAGTGGGCTTTTTCTTTTCTACATTATCGTCCTGGTTTGTGGTCTTATTTCTAATTTTATTTTATTATTCACCAAATTCCTCTAATCGCGTTATTATTTCTTCCACTCCAGTTCCATGAACTGCAGAAATTCGCAATGGATCTTCAAACTTGTCCACATATGCGTCAAGGTACTTAACATTGTCCGCTAAGTCAATTTTGTTAAAAAGACATATGACTGGAGTTTTGAATACTCTTTGAATTTCCTGTAAAAGGTGATATTGGCTTCCTAATGGGTAACCACAAGTTTCTGAAGCATCGAATATGAATAAAATAACATTAGCTAAATGTTCTAATGCTACCATGGCCCTTAGTTCTATGTCATTCATATCCAGAATGGGCCTATCTAAAAGTCCAGGAGTGTCAATAATCTGAATTTTTTTCCAATTTCTTTCTAAATGACCTATCTGGATCCCTTTAGTTGTAAATGGATAATCCGCTACTCTAGGCTCGGCAGTGGTCAATCTACGAAGAAGAGTTGATTTTCCAACATTTGGAAAACCAGCAATTACGACTGTAGTGGCCGCAAAATCTACTGTAGGCATATTCCTTAACTTGGCTTTGGCAAAATCAAGAAAGTCCAAGTCCTTTTCAATTTTTTTTACAACAGATGCTATTCTACCAAAAGCCTGGCTTCTTAGACTGGATGATTTATCTGGGGTAGATCTTCTTATACGAGAAGAATAATCTTTTTCTAACTGTGTTATTATACCTATGGACCAGTTTAAGGCACCTAAAGATTGTTTCATTTGATCTACACCTACTGCTACATCTATGTAGTCCTGATAAAACTCAGGCATTTTCTCAATCTCTGGTACTCTATCTAATATAAGTTGGATTCTATCTCTTATGACTTGGCAAGCGGTTTGAACTCTAGTTTCTTCTATACGTTTAGATTTCAAATTTCTAGGTATTTTAGAACTCCTTACTCTAGCAGCTGCTTTTTTAGCCCTTCTAAAACCAGTATCAAGGAGTTCATCTGGTGTAGGGACGGTTGGTATTATCATGAAATCACACTTTGTAAATTTATTATAGTACTATATTTAACTGTTGAATCTATATTTTATAATTTAATATTTTTATTTAGTATTTAAATCCGATTTAGCTTGTATAATTCTTTTTATAATTAAATCTCTAAGATTAAAAACCTCTAGATTAATCTACTAAAATTAGTTTATTAAAAGCTTTATGAGAATAATTAAGAATATTTTTATAATTTTGAAGTTATTATAAAAGTTAGCTGTAAAAATTCATAAAAACACGTCATTAAAAGTATTTCATTTATAAATTATGTACTGAGTATATTAATAATTTTGTATTAAAAATAAAATCAGGTCATTAATTTGTTTCGTTTTAATGTAATTTTGAATTATTCTTTTTCATGGAATATTTGTGCCTGAAAATTGAATATTTGTGTATCTGCATCATACCAGCAGTCAGATGGTAGGCCTGCTTTCATACAAGTATTACATAAAAATTCTTCTTCATCCCAATTCCACTCCACTGGAACTTGAGGCAATAAAAGGCCTTTATAAAAGTTTTTTTCTACAATTAAACCATCTACTCCCACTTTAATTTTTTTGAGATAATCCTTTGGATTTCCGACTTCTACCAGTTTTGGTTTACTTAAAACACTAATTTCCAGACCTATTTCACTCATTTCTGACTCTTTAACTGGGGGAAAACGAGGATCTGAAGTTGCTGCAGAAATAGCAACTTCAATAACAGCATTTACCAAGGGCTTAATTGCCTCACAGTACCCTATGCACCCTCTTAATTCACCTTTTCCTCTATCAATGCCCTTTTTATTTAAGGTTACAAAAGCACCCATGGTTTCTTTTAATGATTCTGGAGTCTTTTGAGGTGGTGAAATAATTTTCTTATCTTTAATATAGCTGTTAATTGATTTTCTGGCCAATTTAAGCAAAAATTCCCCTTTTTCCTCAGAAAGCATTTACATGGCACCCCCTACCATTGCATCAATAATCCTTACGTGCGGGCCACCGTCTCCCACAGGAGCAGTTTGGCCTGATTTTCCACAGAATCCCATGCTCATTTTAAAGTCAGATCCGACACCATTAACCTTTTTCAAGGTTTCCATAATATCTCCTGATAGTGAAACATCTCTTAATGGAGTTTTTATTTCTCCATTTTCAATTTTAAATGATTCAGCTGCATTGAATTGGAATATTCCTTTTCCAGTATCCACTTGTCCTCCACGAGAACCTTTGAGATAAATTCCATCACTCATATCTTCTATAAGTTCTTCAAATTTCAATTCTCCAGGTTTAAGATAGGTATTACTCATTCGCACTATGGGTTGTTCACTTATTATGGACCGAGCATTTCCCGAAGATTCTATATTTAACTTAGATGCTGTTTCTCTAGAACTTAAAAGAGATTTAAGAATTCCATTCTCCACCAGAATATTTTCTTTTGTTTTTGTTCCTTCTGCATCATATGCATAATATCCAAAAGCGTCCATACTGGCATCATCAATTATAGTTACCATATCGGATCCTATTTGACTTCCCATTTTGTCTTTTAATATTGAATCATTTTGTAATATTAAATCTGCCTCAGCAGCATGGCCTAATGCTTCATGTATGAATACTCCGGTTAATTCACAATCAGTTACTACTGGGAACTTTCCAGATGGTGCTTTTTCTGCTGAAAGTAATCTAACGGCTTTTTCACCAATTTTTCTACCGAATTTTTCAATGTCGGCATTTTTTAATACTTCAAATCCTTTAGAACCACCCATACTTCCATGGCCAAACTGGATTACTTCCCCATCGGCAGCTACTGCATTTAAGAACATACCTACTCGAGATTCTGCCATAGTCAATTTAGAACCTTCTGAACTTAAAAAAACACTGTTACTTTCACTATCAACGTAGTTAACAGTAGTACTAACTACTTGGTCAATAGTAGCTGATTGATTGGCTTCTTTGATAATTTCCTTTTTTTCTTCAGTTGAAACATTAGCAGGTTTTATTTTAGCCGAAGATTTTACATTATCAATAGCAACATCCGATTTAGTTAATTTAACATCGCTTTTAAGAGATTTGGATAATTTAAGTGCGTATTCTCCTATTTCACTTAATTTTGAAAGGTCTGTTGTAAAGGCAAATCCCCATGCTCCACCATTAAGAACTCTAACTCGACCTCCATGATCAAACCCGGATTTTATTTCCTGAACTTTGCTATCCTTCATTAAAATTGAGGTGCTGTTTCCGCTACCTGCACGTATATCAACGTAATCGACTTTATTTTCTAAATCTCGGATTATTTTTTCAAGTGAATCTAAATCAAGAGTATTTTTCATAAATATCCCCTTTTGGTATATAATCTCATTAATAAGTTTAATATAAATAAAATTTTAATACTTCAGTAAATATTTCAAATAATTAATATTCTAATAACTATATCTCCAATAAACTTTATTGATATGTGCATTGATATTTTATTTTATTATAATAACTTATCATATCAATTTATTTAAATATATATCAATTCTAAAGTAAAATATATTTATGATAAACTATTAAATAATTAAAGTTTGCATTATTTCTTTTAATTTTACTTATTAAAGCACCAGGTGGTAATTTGAAAACAATTCAGGAGATAAACCAAAAAATAAAGAACGGCGACGCAGTTGTGGTAACTGCCGATGAAATGACGAGTATTGTCGCCCAGAATGGGGCCAAGAAGGCGGCTGAAGAAATTGATGTGGTCACGACTGGTACATTTGGTGCTATGTGCTCTTCTGGAGCTTTCTTAAATTTCGGACACTCTGATCCACCAATAAAAATGACTAAAACCTTCCTCAATGGAGTGGAAGCGTATTCTGGCCTGGCATCTGTTGATGCTTATTTGGGAGCAACCCAGCCCAGCCAAAATCCAGAAATTGGTCTTAATTATGGTGGATCTCATGTTATAGAAGATTTAATTCGGGGAAAAGAAGTGGAACTTATTGCTGATGCTTATGGAACTGATTGTTATCCATTGAAAAGAGTAGAAACTTCCATAACTTTGGATAAAATTAATCAAGCAACCATGGTAAACCCTAGAAACTGCTATCAAAACTATGCTGTAGCCATAAATTCTACTGATGAAACTCTTTATACATATATGGGTACTTTACTTCCTAAATTTGGAAATGTAACCTATTCCAGTGCCGGAACGCTTTCTCCACTTATTAATGATCCTTATTTCAATACAATAGGGATGGGCACTAAAATATTCCTGGGTGGTGCTGAAGGATATATCATATCTGAAGGTACTCAACATGCTACAGAAAATGAAAGACGAAATGGAGTCCCGGTGAGTGCATCTGGTACTTTAATGCTCCAGGGTGACATGAAGAAAATGAACCCAGAATATATTAGGGGCGCTACTATGCCTAAATATGGCCCTACTCTCTATGTAGGCGCAGGAATACCCATACCTATTTTAAATGAGGAAGTTGCCACCAGAACTGCTATCAGTGATGAAGAAATAATCTGTAAAATTATAGATTATGGTGTTCCTCGCCGAAGCAGACCAGTAGTAAGAGAAACTAACTATAAAGAACTAAAAACTGGTAAAATTGAAATTCAGGGGATTGAAGTTCCTACTTCTCCACTTTCATCATATAAACGGGCCAAAATGGTGGCTGTGGAATTGAAAGAGTGGATAGAAAAAGGGGATTTCTTATTGACCAATCCAATAAGACCATTATCTTCCAAGGGAAATATAGTTAAACCTCTGGAAATAAGCAAACCCTCGGTTCTTGTTAGAAACATTGAAAGTAAACCAGTTATAATGGCCTATCCTGGTGAAAAAATAAATGATGTGGCCAAAAAATTGGTGGACAATAATATTAATCACTTACCTGTAGTAGATAATGATGGAAAGTTGAAGGGTATTGTAACTTCCTGGGACATTGCTGATGGGGTGGCCAAAGGGAAATCTAAACTGGATGAATTAATGACACGAAAAGTCGTTATTGCCCGTGAAGATGAATCTGTGGATATTATTGCTCGCAGAATTGATAAACATAATATTTCTGGACTACCTATTGTTAATAAAGAAAATATTGTTAAGGGAATGATTACTGCTGAAGACATTTCCAGATTAATTGGAGAAAATTTAAAAGATGAAAATGGGGGAGAGTCAATATGAAAGCATGGTTAAGATTTTTACCCACAATTGTTAATAAAGCAATCATTTCTGATGCTATTAAGATATATGACATTGATTTCAACATTTTAAGAGCTCATATTAATCCTAGGGGTGGGAAAATGCTGGTAGAAATCAGCGGGCCTCAGGAAAATGAAAGTATTCAATATATGGAAGAACAAGGTATTGAAGTAATTCCTATAATGCGGGTGGTTCAAAAGGACTCAGAAAAGTGTGTGGATTGTGGGGCCTGTGTCTCATTATGTCCGGTCAAGGCTATATGCATTCAGGATGATTGGGGAGTGGAAATTGACAATCAAAACTGTATTGGTTGTGGTTTCTGTGTTAATTCCTGTCCAACCAAAGCTATCAGTTTAATGGAATGAATTAATATTCTTTCTATTATTCTTATTTTAGCTTTTTATTAGTCTTTTTTTCTATGCTTTTTTCAAATTAAAATTATTTAATTACTAATTCCATAGATAGAATTAAATTGGAAATTATAATTTATTGATAGTTAATAAACAATATTTTAATTAATTAATTTATAAATTTAAATATTTATAATGGATAATATGGTGCAAATAAATTTTTAAGGTGGTTTTAATGGTTATTGTAGTAGGATCTGGTGCTGGTGGGGCAACTGTGGCCCGAGAACTGGCCTTAGCAGGAATTCCAGTAAAAATTATAGAAAAAGGACCAGCAATTCAATCTAAAAAAGCTTTTAATTATTATGATCCTTCTGAAGAAGGGATAGATCTTCTAAAAACATCCTGTGTTGGAGGATCCACATTAGTAGCTGTTGGAAATGGGGTTAGAGTTCTTGAAAATGAATTAAAAAATATGGGCCTTGATATTTCTCTAGAGCTTGACGAAATTGAAGAAGATCTTGAAATTGGCCCAATGCCCGATTCCCACTTTGGTGATGGAACAAAATTACTTATGGAATCGGCCCAATCAATGGGTATAACTGTCCAAAAAATGCCTAAATTTATTAGAAGTAAAGATTGTAGTCCCTGTGGGCAATGTTCTTTTGGCTGTCCAAAAAATGCTAAATGGTCTGCTGCGGATTTTGTTTCTGAGGCTCAACAAGCTGGTGCAGAAATAATATCGGAAACTGAAGTAACAGATATTGTTGTGGAAAATGGACGAATAATAGGGGTCAAAGCATTACAAAATTCTGAAGAGATCAGCTACTTCTCAGAAATTGTAATTTTATCTTTGGGTGGTGTTGAAACTCCAAGATTACTCCAAAAAGCAGGAATTGAAGCAGGAAAAAACTTTTTCATGGATACGTTCATTACTGTGGGTGGAATACTTGAAAATGTGGGCTTTAAAGATGAAGTGCAGATGAATGCCCTGATTATTAAGGAAAATTTTATTTTAGGCCCGCATTTTTCCACTTTTTTATCTGCACAACTGAAAGAAAAAGGTGCCACTGAAAAAGACATTTTAGGATTTATGGTTAAAATTGGAGATGAATCATCGGGTTATGTGGGTCCAGAGGCTATTGTAAAAAATAATACTCTAAGAGATGTTCGTTTTTTAGCAGAAGGTGCTGCATTGGCGGGTGCTATTTTAGTTGAAGCGGGAGTTAACCCGGATACGATTATTTCTACTAATCCTAGGGGTGCACATCCTGGTGGAACTGCAGCTATAGGGGAAGTAGTCAATGAAAATTTGGAAACTTCTATAAAAGGGCTTTTTGTGGCAGATGCTAGTATTTTACCTATTGCTCCGGGTGCTCCTCCTTTACTGACCATAATGGCTCTTTCTAAAAGACTAGCTAAACATGTAATTTCTGAATATAAATAAATCAAGGCTTTTAATACTAAAATAAAGCTTATTTTATTAAATATTCTTTTTATTTCTATTTTTGATTAAAAAAGATAATAAAAATTAATTAAGTACAAAAAAACCTTTGTTTTGAACTAATTTTGTTCATATTATCTCATTTAAGCATTTTAATTTGAATTTTAAGTGCTAAGAGTAATTTTTTATTTTCACAAGGTTTATATGAACATATATCTAAAATCAAAATAAGCCTTCATTAACCTTTTTCATGAAATTATTGGCTTAAAATATGTTTATTAAATAAATAAAATAAAGACAATATTTAGCGATTTTACCCCGGTAAAACACAAGGTGAAAAAAATGAATCAGAAAACCATGAAAGCATTGGTATGCTTTTTAGGTATATTAATAGCATTTTCTACAGTTTCTGCTGCATCAGCAGTACAAATTCAAACAATTTATTCAGGAACTGGTGGAGACATTACTAAAAATAAATTGGTTTACAATAATATTCCTAAAACTACAATCACTAAACAAGTAATAGCATCAGCAAAAAAAGGAACTCCAATGGTCACATTTGGTGATGGAAGTGGCCCTAAAGTTATGATAGTGGCGGGAGTTCATGGGAACGAGTTACCTGCAACAATTGCTGCTATGAAACTCATAAATTATCTCAATGGAAAACATATAAAAGGAACAGTCTACATTGTGCCATTTGTTTCCCCTTATTCCACTTCTAAATCTACTAGATATTGGAAAGGTAAAAATTTGAATAGTGTGGCTAATAAAGCAGGCACACCTACAAATAAAATAATAAATCTGGCTAAACAACTCAAAGTTAAGGCTTTAGGGGATTTCCATTCTTCAAGACCGGGAGGAGTGCCTGGAAAGACCAGTATTCTATGTACTAAGTCTCCAACATACGGCAGTTATAAAATGGCATACTACATAAGTAAAAAATCAGGATCAGCTTTAATCTATGAATATAGGGCTGGTGTATCTTATCCTGGTGCGGTTGAAGACGTTTCTAATTTGGCTAAAATTCCAGCAGTAACTTGTGAGGTTAAATCTTCCCATGGAACTGTTGCTTCAGGGAGTGTAAGTAAATCTTACAGTCAAATGTTGGCCTTTTTGAAGTATAATGGAGTTATATAAATATATGGCAGCATATGGTCCATTATAAGCCTTCTATTTTTTATTTTTTTAAACTAATTTTTTAAAATAGTAATTTTAATTTTTTTGAGATGTTATTGGATTAGGCTCATTTTTTAATAATTTTAAGTAATATAATTTAATAAAAAATTAAAAATTAGAAGAAAATAAAAAATGGATTAGTTTGGTACATGCTTTTGAAATAAGTTCTTTAAAAGAATCATTTTTTTCAGTCTAACCCATTAAATTTTGTATATAATTAATTGTATTGTCCAAAACAGATCCCTTTATGGATACTGAGGTAGGAAAAGTCATATATTTCTTTTCAGTGTGTTTATAGATTATCTGAGCACACATTTTAGTGTAATCATCTATATTGAGTGTTTTTCCTTTCACACTAACGCTGCTAGGTGCTTTTTTATTAGTTTTCATGTAGGCATAGACTCTCGCAGCAGCGTCTTTATATTCCGTTCTGTTTAATGTTCCTGAAAAAGTACTGGCTGATGTAGGGGCGGAATCAGAAATGAAAACAGTACTATTTGTAATGGGAAGCCCTGCAATGTATTGGGAACTTAAATAAATCCAATTGGCCCGTTTCATGGTGGTATTTTGTCCATTAATTATTCTTTGAGCATCACTGGATAATGTGGTAGGGTTTATTTGGTGCTTGGCTATTAAGGCACTGGTTGTAGTAGAGTTACTAGTACTTAAATGTTCTTTATTTGCATAATAAGCATTGTAAACCAAGTTTGAAGCAATTTTACTCACTCTTTGATCTTCAGTGCTAGTTCCAACCCGTGGTTCGATTAAACTTATTCCTGAGGACTGAATATATTGGGCCGGGCTGTAAATTCCAGCAAAATATACATTAGAGAAATTATCATCCCAAGAACGTCCTAAGTAACTAGTAGTGCCCAGATTTGTTTTTCCATAATTAATGAAAACGATTCCTTTTAAATCAGATGCATCATTTTTAAGATAGCCGGTTTTAACTCCAGTAACAATATCATAAATTGTACCGGGGCATGCTGCAGCAATATAAGCTGCTATTCCATTAGGTGCATTTTTAATTGCTCTTGCTGCTTCATTAGATCCTGGGGAGCTGGGATCAATTATAACATTGGCCGATCCAGCAATGGCATTTTTAATTTTTATCATCAATTCTTTGTCAGATGCGGTTCCAGTTATACTGTCTGAAGTGAGGTAAATATTTGGTAAATCGTGTTTAAAGTACTTATTCATAGCTATACTGGTAGTTGCGGTATTGGGGGACCATATTGCATTACCACTAACGCTTACTTTATCGGAAATTTCAAATCGAGCACTCTTCCAAGTGGCCATTGCCACGGGCATGAGTGATTTAGGAGCAGTTACTTTAATATTATACGAATAATATTTTTGAATTGTTTTAAAGGTTAGAGCATCACTACCATACCATATTCTGGTTTTTTTAATGTTCTTTAAAGAACTCAGGGAAGAATCAGGTATGGATGTTTTTGATCCACATATTATTATTTTTTTTACTTTTAATCGCTTAATTTCAGTTTTAGTTGCAGATGGCAGTGTTTTTCCAGTAATAAGTATCGGTGCATTGTTTTTAATGGCTAAATAAGTCGCTGAAATATCATTACCTGTAGTTAAAATGACTACATTACTCGTAGACCAGTATCGAGAAAGGGAAGATGTTCTGGCGGAAATTTTTGTTCCACTAATTTTCAAATCACCAACTACGAGGGTATTTTTTCCAGTTAGATAATTTAAAACGGACTTTTCAGGTGTCAAAGAGCTTAAAATCAACTGATTATTAGTATGGGCTGCTGCTGGAGCAGTCATTATTCCATGTGAGGAATCGGTGACAAAAATCCCAGCAGCAACAGGGGATAATGTTACAAATGCAGTTATAATAAGAATTAATATTAATGAAAATTTTTTCATATGATTTGTTTTCACATGGTTCGGAATATAATTTTCAGATTTAAGTATTTCTAAAGCTTTTTTAGAGGGTTTAAGTATTTTTTTAGAATTGAGATTCAATTTCCCCTTCCTCCATTAATCTTTCACAATAGTAACACCTTAAAACAACAGGTTCCTTAGTAATAACGTAAAATTTTCCAGTAACTGGCTCTATAGTATTGCTTATGCAGTTGGGATTGGGACAATTCAAAAGGCTTTTAATTTCATCTAATAGGCGAACTTTTCCTTTTCCAACTATTTCATAATCTCTTATAATGTTTATAGTTGCTTTAGGAGCAATAAGTGCTATTTGGTCAACTTCACTTGATGCCAGTTCTCTATTTTCGATTTTTACTATGTCCTTATTTTTCATATGGGCAGACTGGACATTCATGGCCAGGGTAACCTTACTTTCATCACTGGGCAGGCCTAAAATTTTCAGGACATTTAAAGACTTGTTAGCAGTGATATGATCAATTACTGTACCATTTTTAATAGGTTTTACCTTCAATTCTTTTGGCTTCTTCATGAAACAACCCTTTACTTATTTAGATAAAATACTAATCTTATTTAGTGACTAATAATGTGTTATTTTTTATATAAATTTCTTTGTTAAAATAAGTGATTTAAAACAAATGCTTAACAATTTTCATAATTATCTTATCTTAATACATTTAAAATGAATATGATATTCCCGCCAAAATGGAATCTTTAAAAATAATTCTTTTAATAGTAACCTTAAATAGCTTTTAAAATTAGTTTTAGGCATATAATAAAAATAAAATAAAAAAATGAGAATAAATGAAATAGAAAAGAATTGGAATAATTAAAATTTAACAGTAAGTTAAATATATAATTATTTTTTTAATTCTTAACTTGCTTTATCTGTTTCTCTTTCCATAAGAACTTCTATGAACTTGGCGTAAACTGGCCTGGTTACGAATATTCCCACTATTATTCCTATTATGGTAGTAAATGCAAATCCAGATAAAACACCAATTCCAGTAGCTCCTCTTGCAAATCCTACGTATGCTAGAGGTAACATGGCTGCAATAAGAGTTCCTGCAGATGCAAAGATAATGAAGAAAGCGCTTTTAATTTTGAATTTAGTTCTACGGCTTCTTCTATCTTTTAGACTTTTTCCCTTAAGAACTTCATCAGTTATAATTATCTGATCGTCTACTCCAGTTCCAATGGCCGCAATAATCCCTGCAATGGCTGCTAGATCTATACTCCAGTGAATTATTGATGCTGTACCAAGAATTAGAACTAATTCTGCCAGCGTGGTGAAGATAATAGGTATAACCAGTAATGGATTTCGGTATCTAACCATTATGACTGCGGAAATAGCTAAAATAGCTAATATTCCGGCAATAAAAGCTCCATCTGCAAATTGTTTACCTAATTCTGCAGAAACACTACTTACTCCAACAATTTTAACTTTAACAGGTAGTGCACCTGATTTAAGCAGTGTTTGCAGTTCTTTAGCTTGAACTTCTGCGGCTTCTTTTGATTCAGCCCCGCCACTAATTTGAACGGATGTAGATGGATTTCCTGCAGCTAATTCTGCAGAAACCTCTGGAGAAGTTATAAGTCGATCGTCCAGATACATATTAACTGGTTGACCGGCTTTTCCTTTAGCTATTTTAGCAAATTTATCTGCTCCACCTATACTTACTTTAAATGGAACGGCATATTGGTTGTCAGTGATTATTGGTGCCTCCACACTAACAATATCTGCCCCATTTAAAGCAGTTTCATTTCCTATTTTGGCCACAAATTTACCCGGAGTACCTACAATTTTGGACACTTGGTCTGGTTGAACTCCCGCAATTTCCACAATGACGTATTGATTACCACTGGATCTTACTTTTACATCTTTTACACCAAATATGTTCAGACGTTTATCCAAAACACTGGTAACGGTGTTCATGGTATCTGTATCAACTGGTTTTTCCAACTGGATTTGGATAAGGGATCCACCTTTTAAATCCAGCCCTTGTTGAATACCAAAAGCAGAAATGGCCATTAAACTGCCAATGACTAGAACAATTAGCAGTATGGATCTGCGGTCCATTATAAATCCTTTAAATCCTTTTTGCTTCATGTTCTTGCCTCCAAATACCATTTGAGTATTCCAAGGTTCATGAGCCAGGTAGCTATGATATCTGCGGCCAGACCAATTATAAGAACTGCAGCAATATTACTTAAAACCACAGCTTGAGGTATTAAGAATATTGTAACCAAGTATAATGCTCCCATTGAAGCTATTGCTGCTACTGACATGGTTAAACCAGTCTTCATAGCATCAAGAGCTCTTTCTGTTAAAGTACCTTCTTTTCCTTTTAGTAATCTGGTGGTTAATAGAATATCTGTATCTACACTGTATCCTATTAACATTAAAATGGCACCCACAGATGCCAGTGAGAGTGGAATTCCAAATAATGACATTCCTCCTAATGCAATTAAAATATCAGATAAAGCTGCTAAAATAACTGCTATGGATGGAACAATCTCTCTGAAAACTATAAATACGGTTATGGACATGAATAAAAATGCAAATCCAACAGCCCAGTAAACTTGAGTAAGTGACTGTTGACTCAAAACGGGCCCTACGGAACTAAAACTGGAAATAGTAGCAGTTCCTTTCATTGTATTTGCTAATTTTACTACGTCTGCAGTACTATCTATCTGAACCGTCGCCTTATTATTATTTATAGAAAGAACACTGACTTCAGTTGCATTAAGTCCGTCTTCAATCATTACTTTTAAATCATTGGAGCTTATAGACTTTTCTAAGCTTAAAACGGCCAATGATCCTCCTTTAAGATCTATACCTTCATTTAAACCATGTGATGCCAATAATATTACAGATAGTAATGTGATAATTACTGGTATTGCAATCAATGGTTTATATGATTCCATTAGTTTTTTAAACATTGAATCACCGTTTGAACGAGATCATGATTTCTAAAATATAATCTGCTAATTTTAATCAGGATTGCTAACATAATTTTAAATTTAAATAATCAAGTTTATTTCATGATTACATATATTCTGATTAAAATTGCTTTTTTATTCTTTAATTTATATATTTTCCAGACTATTTTTTATTTTCTCGATTTCTCCATTAATTTTTTATAAATTTTATGTATTAAATATTCTTCAATTTTAATTATGTACTATATTATACTAAATATACTTATTTCACAAATGTTTTAAAAAATGAGAATTATTTACTCTTCTTCAATTTTATTTATTAAAAATATTTCAATCACTAGCTAAAAGGGATGAATTGAAATATTTTAATTAATAATTCATATTACTGTATCAAATGAAACATATCTGGGTTATAGAATTAATCAACAGATAATTCTTAAGCTTCTATGAAATAATATAGGTAAATAATTATAATATTTAGGGTTTGTAAAGTTTGTGGGTGTTGTTATTTTTTTATATGTTTTTGTGTCCAGTT